>JAICQQ010000451.1 GCA_025937785.1 Polyangiaceae bacterium | reverse complement strand
GTGTGCGCGCGCAAAGCCGCGGCCTTTCGGTGCTGAACCTGTTTGCCTACACCTGCTCGTTCAGCGTGGCAGCCGCCCTCGGCGGCGCGCGACAGGTCGTCAGTGTCGATCTGTCGAAGCGTGCGCTCGACCGCGGCCGCAGAAACTTCGAGCTGAACGGGCTCGACCCGAAGCTGCACCGCTTCATCGCCGAAGATGCCCTGAAATGGCTCGAGCGAGCCGCGCGGCGCGGCGAACGCTTCGATCTAGCTATCGTCGACCCGCCGAGCTTTTCGTCGCAGGGCAAGGGGACGTTCAGCGTGGCCAAGCGCTACGTCGAGCTCGTCTCGGCCGTGTTGCGCATTCTGACTCCCGCAGGCACGCTCTTGGCAGTGACCAACCACAGGAAGACGTCTCCAGCTCGGCTGCGGAGCATGCTGCTCGAAGCGGCTGAGTACGTGGGGCGCCCCGTGGCATCGCTCCGGTCGTCGAAGGCGCAGATCGACTGTCCCGACACCGAGCTCGGGCCGCATCCGTCGAAGAGCGCCTGGCTGAGGTTGGCGTGAACCGCCGCAGAAATCCTTACGCGGGAGATCCCGGCACGCGTGCCGCCAAGCAGCAGGGTTACCCCGCGCGCAGTGTATTCAAGCTCGACGAGATCGATCGGCGTGTGCACCTGCTCAGAGCGCGGCAGCGCGTGCTCGATCTCGGAGCCGCGCCGGGTTCGTGGAGCATGTACGCCAGTCAAAAGGTTGGGCCCGAGGGCGCGGTCTTGGCGATCGATCTGCAGGTGATCCAACAACGCTTCCTGCCGAACGTGCGCGTGATTCACGGCGACGCGCGACAGTTCGCGCTGGAGCTGGGTCGTACCGAGCAACCCTTCGACGTGGTGCTGAGCGACATGGCGCCGAGTACGACGGGCAGCAAGGTGGCCGATCAAGCGGGCAGCTTCGAGCTGTTCATGACCGCGCTCGAAGTGGCCGCCGCGCTCGGCAAACCGGGCTCGAGCTTCGTGGCCAAGTTGTTCATGGGGCCCGACTTCGAAAGCGCCAAGCGCGCCGTGACCGAAGCCTACGCCGAGTCCAAGACCATCCGCCCGCGCGGCACCCGCCAGAACAGCAGTGAAGTGTTCGTGGTCGGGCTCGCGCGACGCTGACACAGAGGTTCACGCGGGTGAGCCAGCACGACGTCCGACAGGACACGTGTGTCCATTCTAATAGAAATGTCTTGCTTAACAGACTCATGTCTCGTAAAAGGGACGAGCCGTGAGCATCGAAAGCTGTCCCTAGTCGTTCCGCGCGCCCGAAGGTCGGGCAGTTCGGGACGACGTCCAGGAAAGGTTCGAAACACCATGAAACATTGGCACGGTAGGCCCGCGCTCGTTACGACGCGCGCCACGATCCCACTCGTCCTCGTGCTGGCGCTCGGCGCCAGCGCACCGCTCGCGGGTTGCGTGAGCGAGCATGTGGGCAGCTCCAGCAACGACCAGGTCGGCTCCGTCGGGCTCGAGCTGGAGGTGGCCCCGGGGGTGACGCTGAATTCGGTCACCTACGTCATCGAGAAGGGCGAATTCCGCAAGACCGGCAGCATCGACGTCGGCGATTCGCCCACTATCAGCGGCACGATCGGCGGCCTCCCCGCGGGCGACGGTTATACGATCACGCTGACCGCGACGTCGGTAGAGGACGAGACGGTCTTCACCGGTTCGGCCGACTTCGACGTGGCGGCCGGCAAGACGTCGTCCGTGACCGTTCACCTGAAGGGCAGCGGGGTGAGCGGCAATGGCAGCGTGGCCGTGAACGCGAGCCTCAACGTCGGCCCCGTAATCGACGAACTGACCGCGACGCCGCAAACAGTGTTCGAGGGCAGCAGCGTCAAGCTGAAGGCGAGCGGCAGCGACCCCGACGAGGGGCCGTCGCCCTTGACCTATTACTGGTCGACGACCGAAGGGGTCATCGACAAGCCCCTCGACCCGAATGCGACGCTCACCAGCGCGAGTCCCGGCACCGCCAGCGTGACGCTGACCGTCTCGGACGGCGATAGCAGCGCCACCGCCACCACGACCATCAGCTTCGTCGAACGCGAGCCAGACGCAGGCGGCGGCGACCCCGGTCCAAAGCGCCCCAACATCCTGTTCATCATCGCCGACGATTTGGGCGCCGAGTCGGTCAGCTTCTATCCGGATCTGGTGGGCGACAGCGGTGCCGTGCCGATCCCGAACCTCGAATCTCTGGCGCAAAATGGCCTCGTCTTCGACAACGCCTGGGCCAGCCCGGCTTGCTCGATGACTCGGGGCACCATCATCAGCGGCAAGTACGCTCATCGCACCGGCGTGACGTACGTGGGAGCCGTGCTCCCCACGGACACCGTCACCATCTTCGATCGTCTCACGGCTGAAAGCCCCTATGCGCACGCGCTCTTCGGCAAGTACCACGTTGGGGGGGGCGGCTACGACGGAGCGCCAGGGACCTCTTATCCGCTGGCGACCGGGATTCTTCAACACATCCGTGACATCGGCATCACGACCTTCCGAGGCATCGCTGCAGGCGGAGTCAGGAACTACTTCAACTGGACGACCTACGACATCGACGGCCCAGAGGCGGTTAACACGACGTTCGCGACGACTGCCATCACCGACGACGCGATCCATTTCATTCAGCAGCACGAGGCAAAGAAGCCCGACGAGCCGTGGTTCGTGTATCAGTCCTACAACGCGCCGCACGATCCGTTCCAAGTACCTCCGCGCGAGCTTCATTCGGTGGATCTCAGCTCGCTGGGTAACCCGGAACCCGGAACGACCGTGCCTGGCATTCCGGTCTACAAGTCACTCGTTCAAAGCCTGGACACGGAACTCGGCAGGCTCTTGGCCGAGGTGGACCTGGAAGGGACGCTGGTGATCTTCGTCGGAGACAACGGCACGCCGAACTCCGTCAAGGACACGGGTACCAATGTGCGTGGCGCGAAAGGCAGCGTCTACGAAGGCGGCGTGCGCGTGCCGCTGTTCGTGGCAGGCGCGGGCGTAACGCGTCAGGGCCGCGAGGACGCCCTCGTGGTTACGGCCGATCTGTATGCGAGCATCCTGGAGATCGCCAACGTTCCGGTAAGCCATGTGGAAAACAGCTACAGCCTCAAACCGCTGCTCAGCGACGAAGCTGCCACGACCGGCCGCACGCACTCGTTCTCGGAGACGCAGAGCGCGAACGGCGAGACCCAGCGCTACGCGATCCGCGACAGCCGCTACAAGCTGCTCTCCAACAACAAGGTGCGCGAGCTCTAC
>JAICQQ010000272.1 GCA_025937785.1 Polyangiaceae bacterium | reverse complement strand
GTGTTGATGGTGGTGGTGTTGCCGGGTCCGGTGGCAGTGGGGCCGTCCGTACCGGAGCCTCCGGAGCCGCTGCTCTCGCCCGTCTCGTCGAGATCTCCGCCGGTGGGGCCGCTGGTCGTATCTTCCAGTGGTTCTTCGACGACGGTGGCGCAGGCGGTGACGATGGCGGCGCCCGCGGCGAAGCAGAGCGCCAGCTCGCCTGTGTGGCGCAGGAAGGACTCGTTGGAACGTGGCTTCACGGTGGTCGACTCTCGGTTTCGAGCGCTCGGGGGTTAGTCGGATCATGCCACGATCGCCGGCGAGACGCAGCAATTCCGCGTGGTTCACCGGCACCGATGCCGCAACTACACCCGCCCACGTACGACAACGAGCGCGCACTCAACAGGGGCTAACACTTTGTCTCCGCATGCTCCGCAGGCACAAACCGAGAGGTGGGAGGACGTGCGCAGCCGCATGGCTTCGCTAAGCGCCACTCAGGCATGACGCCACGCAACCGGCATTGACGCTCTGCCGACCCCAAGAGCATGCGACAAGAAGACGCGAACACTGAAAGATTCGATGATTGCTCCAAGCAAGTGATCGGCGCCTGTATCGAAGTCCATCGCCATCTCGGACCCGGCCTCCTCGAGTCCGCGTACGAGCAATGCCTGGCGCACGAACTCGCGCTCCGCGGCCTACAGTTCGAGCGCCAACAGCCCCTGCCCGTAACCTACAAAGGCGTTCGACTCGAGTGCGGCTACCGCCTCGATATCGTCCTACCGCACCTCCTAGTGGAATCAAAGCTGTGGAGCAACTACTCCCCGTGCACCAAGCTCAGGTGCTCACCTACCTGAAGTTGACCCAAATCCCCGCGGCCCTCCTGGTCAATTTTCACGCCGTTACCCTGAAGAGCGGCCTGCGACGACTCACCCGAAAACAAGATAAAATCTTCCCGTCCTTCCCGTCTTCCTGTTAATTCTAACCCCCGCGCCCCCTGCGGCGAGACTACTCCGGAACGACGATCTCGATCTTGCAAGCCGCGCTGCAGCCGTCGCCGTCTTCGTTGGCGCCGTCGTCGCACTCTTCGAAGCCGGCGCTGACGTCGTTGTCGCCGCAGAAGGGCCCGAGCACGCAGCCGGCGGAGCATTCGCCGTAGCCGCCGTCGTTGATCCCGTCGTCGCATTGCTCGAACTCGTCCTGCACCACCGCGTCGCCGCAATGGGGACCGAGCTGGCAATTGGGGGCGCAGCCGCCGTAGGCGCCGTCGTTGACGCCGTCGTCGCAGACCTCTTCGTAGGGCTCTTGCACGATGGCGTCGCCGCAGCTGGGGCCGAGCACGCAGCCGGGGGCGCACTCGTCGTAGCCGCCGTCGTTCATGCCGTCGTCGCATTCTTCGCCGGGGCCGACCTCGCCGTCGCCGCAGTCGCCTTCGCAAAAGCTGGGGGTCAGGTTGAAGCCGCTCAGGGTGAGCTTGAACGACGAGCCGCTCGTCTGGCGCTCGGCGTGGAAGATGGCGATTTCGTAGACGCGGCCGTCCTCCAGATCGTAGTCGTCGGCGCTCGCGGCGTTCACGGTGACGCTGCCGTCCAGCGGCGGGTGCCAGCCGCCCAGATCCAGGGCGAGGATGCTGTTGACGAACACCCACACGTCGTCGTCGCCCAAAAAGTCGAGCTGCACGGTGTCGCCCTCGTTGTACTGGAACCAGTAGTGCACTTCGCTCGTGAAATGGAAGTTGTGGAGGGTGGCCTCGCCGAAGATGTCTTCCTCGAAGGTCCAGTTGTAGCCGTAGTGTGGCGTCACCTGCGCTTCGTAATAGTCAGCGGGCTGGGTGAGCGCGTCGGGGTGGTGGTCGAGGGGGTAGAAGAGGGGCGTGCCATCGTAGGCTTCTTGCGGCTCTTGCGTGCGGACGGCGGTGCACGCGCTCCCGTCGTCTTCGCCCCAGGGCTCGCACGGGTCGTAACATTCGCCGCCGTCGGGGATGACGCCGGCGCAGTCGGTGTCTTCGCCGCAGCCGTCGCCCGCTTCGCCGCAGCGCGTGATTTCGCCCCATTCGACGGGGTTTTCGACGCCCAGCCATCGTTCGCCGTTTTCGCCATACCGATTGACGAAACCATCCTCGTCGTTGTCCCAGAGCACGAGCTCGCCCACGATGGTGTTGTTGACGACGTCCTCGTCGCGGTACCACTCCGCGAAGGTCGCCGCCGAGTTGACGTAGCCTTCCTCCAGGATCATGGCGTTGGTGGTGGCCTGGGGCTTGCCGTCGGCGTCGAGCCGGTCTTGAGCGATGCCCGGCACGCCGTCTTCCGGACCGTTGAAGGGCGGTTGGAAGTCGCCGTGCGATTCGTTGAAATCGCGGAAGACGATGGGCACGACCAGGGTGCAGGGTTCGCCCTCGACGCAGGGCGCCACCTCGTTGCTGCACACGAAGCCGCTCTCGACGCTGCACTGGTCCGAGCAGCCGTCGCCGTTGCGCAGGTTGCCGTCGTCGCAGTCTTCGTTCAGCACGATGCCGTCGCCGCAGCTCGAGGTGCACGCGCCAGAGCGGCAGGCGGGCTCGGAGCGACAAATCGACGAACAGCCGTCGAAGGGCACGGCGTTGCCGTCATCGCAGCTTTCCGCGCCCTCGACGAGGGTGTCGCCGCAATCCGTGGGGGTGCACGAGCTCGGTTCGCCCTCGCACTTGAAGCCGATTTCGAGCCGGCAGTTCTCATCGCAGCCGTCCAGGTTTTCGCTGTCGCCGTCGTCGCAGCCTTCGTTCGAGTCGGTGATGCCGTCGCCGCAGAAGGGGATCTTTTCGCAGCTGCCTCCTTCGCGCGGGCAGCGGAAGCCGAGCTCGACCAGGTTGCACTCGGAATTGCAGCCGTCGCCGTTGTCGTTGTTCGCGTCGTCGCAGGCTTCGCCGGGGCCGACCGTGCCGTCGCCACAGATGATGGTGGAGACGCAGAGCTCACCGGGGGTCGGGCACTCGTGGTACGGCTCGATCACGCAGGTGCCGCTGCAGCCGTCGCCGGGCAAGCTGTTGCCGTCGTCGCAGGGCTCGGGCGGGTCGAGGTTGATTTCGCCGTCGCCGCAGGCGGGGCCGGAGGGCATGAGCTCGCAGTCGTCGGGGGCGTCTTCGGCTTCGCAGGGGTTGGGCGGGCCGCCGTTCGTGATGTTGCCCGTGAGCACGTTGCCCGTGACCGCAACGTTGTTGGGGCCGGCGGAGGGGTTGCCGCCCATGCCGTTGGTGCCGGCGCTGGTGGTGTCCGCAGGGATCTCCGTCCGCTCGGCGGGCGAGCTGGAGCACCCCAGCGCGCCCAGGCTGGCGTGCAGGACGAAGCACGAAATGACGGTAGTCCTCATCGAGAACAGGCGATCGCGGTCGGGCCCCAAGGAGATTTTCATGATTTTAACAGCCGCCCTCGGCGTAAGCACCCCCGATGCAGGGCACCGAGCAGCTGCTAGCGGCTCATCCGGTCTCGGCTGACTACGCTGACTTTTGCAATTTCGGCTCCGAGGGTCAGCCCCAACGGATTCCAGGGCGGGTCGACCGAGCTCGCGGGAGCGCTCCGCGCTTAATCGAGGCTGAGCAGCCAGGGGATGAAGAGGGCGCCGTCGACGAGCCAGGCGTAGGCGCCTTTGGGCGAACGCGGACCCAGCCAGGTGATCAGTGGCAGCAGTGCTGCGAGCAACAGCCACGCGACCTGCCGCAGGCGCGGCTCGAAGGTGGCGAGGGCGCCGAGCGCAGCCGTCGCGCCCAGGCCCAGCACGACGCGTGTCGCCCTCAGTCCCAGGATCACCGGGAGTGTGCGTAAACCCCGCGCGCGGTCCGGTTCCAGGTCGCGCACATCGAACAAGGTAGCGTTCGTGAGGGTCAGGGTTCCGAGGAGCGCGAGGGTCGACCAGCAGCGTTCGGACCACGGTCCGCCGTGCTCGGACCACGGCCCGCCGTGCTCGACCAGCGGCACGAATACGACGGCGATCGCGACGGCGCTCCCGACGACCACGCTCTTCGCCCCGGGCAGAGCCTTCATCCGGAAGCCCCGGGCGCCGAGCGGCACCGCGTACGAGCAGCACACCGCGGCGCCGCCGACCACGAGCGCGCTGGTCGCCCAGTGCAGCGTCGTGAGCAGGCCGAGCACGGCGACGAGCCCGAGCCCGCTGAGGCGGAGCGCCCGCTGCTGGCGGGCTCCGGATGCGCCGCCGAGCGGCGCCAGATCGATGGCCGTGTCGAGGTTGTAGATCAAGAGCGTGCTGAAGAAGACGACCCCCAGCGCCGCGAGGCTCGGCGTGTATTCGAGCTCGTGGGCCGCAAAGCTCGCGAGCGACGTGACGGCGCCTGCGACCCACAGGTGAGTCCTGACGATGTAGTCGTAGAGCACCGCACTGAGCGGTGGGCGCTGGGCTGCTATCAGTTCACCGCTGGTGCGCATCGGCTCCCTGAATGAAGTTCGGCGAGTTGCCGGAGCTGGCTGCATTGCCGGAGCTGGCTGCATTGCCGGAGCTGGCTGCGTTGCTAGGGCTCGGTGTCTTGACGAAGCTCAGCGTCGAGAGCCAGCGCGGCCCGAAGCCGAAAATGCGGACGCAATCATGCGCGAGCAGCGTCAACCCCGAGCCGAGGGCCAGCGGGCGATAGTCGTACAGCGGATGCCAAGGGTTCCTCGTGAGCAGCCGAAACAGCACCAGCGGGGGCCAGTAGTAGGCACGCTGCAGTGCACGTTCGACAGGGTGGGCGAGGGGCGGGGCGAAGTCTCCCACCAGCAGCAGACCGCCGGGACGCACCAGTTCGGTCAGGCGCGCGAGCGCCCGTGGCAGCACCTCTTGCGCGAACACGTTCAGGAAGAAGTTCGCCACGACCGTGTCGTACGGCGCGGGGGCCTCGTGTGCAAAGACGTCGTCGCAGTGGAACTGCACGTCCCGAGCGCGCGGGCCGAGCCGAGTTCGGGCGCGCTCGAGCATCGCAGCGGAAGTGTCGAGCGCCGTGGGTACGGCCCCGGCGTCGAGCGCGCTCGCGAGTTCTTCGCCCGTCCCGACGCCCGTGTACAGCACGCGCGTCCCGGGAGCGAAGCGCGCTGCCTGGCTCCGCTTCAGTCGCGCGATCTGGCCGCCGGTGTAGATCCAGCTGAGCAGATCGTAGACTCTTGCGACATTGCTATAGTCGACACGGCGGCAGTCGGCGCGGCCATAGCCGGCACGTCCGCCGTCGGCACGGCGACAGTCGGCACGGCGACAGTCGGCACGGCGACAGTCGGCACGGCTATAGTCGGCGCGGCCGCCGTCGACGGGGCCGCAGTCGGCGCGCCCGTGGTCGGCGTGGCGGGCGAGCCCTGCTTCAGGTGTTCTCGGGCGCGAGGATCTTACAGGAGGTGGGGATGGCAACGAGTGGGTCCCCTTCATGGATCCACTTGCCCGTAGGACTCCAGCGGATGCCGGGGTTCTTCATCTGACCGACGAAGCGCACGTCGCACTCGGCGACGAAACGCGCCAGCTTGTTCTCGGCCACGCCGCGCGGGGTCTCGAAGTGCAGCCGGGTGGCGAGCGCCGGGGTCGCCCAGAGCCCGGCGATGAAGATCAGCTTGTTGGTGCCATGGGTTCGGTACGGCTGAATCTGATTCGCCTTGTTGTCGTCGATCGGCGCGTTGGGTTCGGGACGGAACGCCTGCGTCTCCGTCTGGTACTGGCAGTGCTTCCCTTCGAACACTTTGTCCGAGTAGCAGTTGAGCTTGTTGTAGTCGGCGGTCACCAGCGTGACGTGTACCTTGGCGGTGCCGCCGATCTTCCACTCGCCGGTGTCGGAGGGGATGTTCTTGTCGCGCTCGAGCGCCTTGCCGATGCCCATGAATGGGATCATGGCCATGGCGGCCAGCACCAGCGTGGCCGCCATCAGCCGACCGGAGAGCACGGGCGCCGCCTCGTCTTCAGGATCGGGGCGCCGCGGCCGGCGGCGTGCCGCTGCCGGCTTGCCGGTTTTCTTCTTCCGCTTGCGGGCGGCGTCCTCGCTCGACGCGGAGCTGCCCGCCGCCTTCGTGGGCTCTGTTTTCGTGCTCTTCGACCGCTCTGATCCCTTCACCATCGGCTGGGTTGATAGCGCAAAGCGCCCGGCGCTCCAACCGGGAACCGATCGCAGCCATTTCCTCAGGGTGGACTCAGCGGTGGACGAGGGATCCCGGTCGTTCCCCGCCATTCTGCGAGGGGCCGCAAAGCTCGTCCAGGCCCGGACGGACGAAGTCTCGGGCGGCTCGGCTACCAGCATCGAGCGCTGCCCGGCAACGTACGGATCTCGTCGACGGTGTTCGGAGCGCGCCTCGACGTCAGCGAGCCAGCCAGGGCGGACGAGCAGGCCAGCGGTGGAGCGAGCCAGCCCGCGGCGGAGCGAGCAGGCCAGCGACGGAGCGAGCCAGCCCGCGGCGGAGCGAGCAGGCCAGCGACGGAGCGAGCCAGCGACGGAGCGAGCCAGCCAGGGTGGACGAGCCAGCCAGCGGGGGAGCGAGCCAGCCAGCGGCGGAGCGACCGGCGAGCCTCACGTAGGTCGCGTACGCTCCGGCGAGCTTCAATGGCTCGGGTGCGCTGCTCCCAAGCGAGCGTCGAGGCCGCGCTCGAACCGTGGCGATTGGCGTCGAACGCGGCGCTGGGGTAGCTTCGCGCCGTGCGCCAGGGCTTCACGCGGAAGAGTGCGGTCGCGTTCGTCCTGCTGATCAGCATCGCGGCGGCGGTCGGCTATCACTGGAGCGATCTGCTCGACGCCAACGGGCACATGGACTGGCTGCTCGCCGGGATCTGGTTGTGGCTCGCCGTGCTCGTGTGCTGGGGCGTGCGGCCGCTCGAAGACGCGTGGCTCGTGCTGGTAGGTCTGGCGGGAGGCGCCGTCATCGAGAGCTGGGGGACGCAGACCGGCCTCTGGCGCTACTTCACCGATGAACGACCGCCGCTGTGGATCTTGCCGGCCTGGCCCGTCGCGGCGCTCGCGATCGATCGGCAGGCGCGTTGGCTCTTGTGCTGGCTGCCCGAAGCGCAGTCTCCCCGCGCCCGGCGCAGCTTCACCTGGAGCTACTGGCTGCTCACCTGCACCTTCGTCCTATGGATGACTTGGTTCATTCGCCCCGCCTGGGATCATCCTGCGACCTGGGTGGTGTGCGTCATCATGGGCGTGGTGGTGGTCCATGTAGGTGATCCACGGAGAGACGTCGCCCTGTTCCTGGCCGGATCGGTTCTGGGCGTGTTTTTGGAGTATTGGGGGACCAGCCGGGGGTGCTGGACCTATCACACCGGCGAAGTACCCCCGCTCGTCGCCATACCGGCCCACGGCTTTGCAGCCCTCGCGTTTGCTCGCGCCCAAGGACTCGTGTCGCTTAATTTTCAGACTTTGGCGTGCCGTTGAGTACGCTTCCGTCTGACTCTCCGCCCGCTGACTCTCCGCCCGCTGACTCTCCGCCCGCTGACTCTCCGCCCGCTGACTCTCCGCCGGCTAGCGCGACCCTCCCGACCCGCCCGCCTAGCGCGACCCGCCGATCAACACGACTAGCCCGAACAGGTATGCCCACCCGCCTTTCTTCTGAAACAGCCTTGCGTGCCCAAACCGGGAGCTACAGCGTCGCGCAGCTGCAACGCGCGCGCTGGATCGATCCGTGGATGCGGGCGAACACGCTGGTGGGCGCGTGCTGGGGTCTGATCTTGGGGCTCGGTCATCAACTGACCCAGGCTCGCTTCGGCGACACCGGGGGCACCATCTCCGAGCGCGCGTTGGGCATCACGCTGACGTCGCTGGGTTATGCCGCGCTGATGCTGATCGTCGGCGGCGTCGGTGGCGTGTTCTTGCTGCGTTTCCGGCATTGGTGGGCGCTCGCGATCGCCGCCAGCGTGCTGTGGCTCACTATCGTTACCCATCTGATCGCCGAGGCCGTCTATGCGACCGCGCTATCACCCGTCACGGTAGGCGCGTTCGAGTTCGTGGCCAGCAGCGCTTCGCAGGTGCTAAGCGTCGTCGTCGAAGGCTACTGGGGCACGCTGCTGATCTTTGGTCTGGGCACGGCGCTGCTCGTTGCCCTCACGGCCATCATGCTGCGCGGTGCCGCGTTCGGGGCCATGGCCTCGGGACGCCGCCTCGCCGCCGGTGTGGTCATCGGTTTCGGTGTGCTGTACGGCATCAACGAGCTCGTCGCTCGTGATCGCGGCGCCTGGGCCGCCGTTTGGGCCTCGACGCCCGAGCTCGCCTTCCTCGAGTCCATCCACGTCGAAGCCAAGGAGCGCGAGGCGCTGCAACGCGAACACGCGCGTGGCCCAGAACCGGGTCGCGAGATCATCGCGGGCCGCCTCTGGACCACGACCGCGCACACGCCCGGCAGCGATGACCAACGCCCGAACGTGCTCTTGATCATGCTCGAATCGGTGGGTCAAAACCACGTCGGCTACGCGGGCTACAGGCGCCCAGGCTCGGAGCACAGCGTCACGCCGAACATCGATCGGCTCGCCGCCGACAGCCTGCGCATGCGGCGCGCGTGGACCACCGCGACCCACTCCAACTACGCGCAGATGGCGATCCTCTCCTCGCTGTTCCCGCGCCGCGGGTCGGGGCTCGACACCTACAAGCGCTTGGACTACCCGCGCGTGCTGCTGCACGACTTCTTGCACGCGCTCAGCTACCAGACAGCCACCATCTCGAGTCAGGACGAGACCTGGCAGGGCATGCTCCGCTTCGAGTCGACCGGCACGCCCACGCTGTTCTTCCATTCCCGCGATCACCAGGGTCCCTTGGTCGCCACCGGTACCGAGAAGGTCGTCCCCGATCATCTCACCGCCCAGCGCGTCCGGCGTTTCATTCAGGGTCGCCAGAGCGAGCCCTGGGGTGCGTACGTCAACTTCCAGATGACGCACTTCCCCTACAAACTGCCGCCCGGCGTGCAGGAGCGCTTCTCGCCCGCCGTCCCCGATCCCAAAAAGTTCCGGTACCTCAGCTACCCCGAAAGCGACCTCGACGAAGTCCGCAACAAGTACGACAACGCGCTCGCCTACGTCGACGACCAGGTGGGCACCCTCGTCGAAGCGCTGCGCGAGACCAAGCAGCTCGCCAACACCATCATCGTCCTGACCAGCGACCACGGCGAGCTCTTCCACCAGCACGGCATGGTCACCCACGGCCGCTCCCTCTACGACGCCGAAGCCCGCGTGCCCCTCCTCGTCCACTGGCCCGGCGTCGTCGAAGCGCGATCCTCGGACGCCCCCGTCTCGCACCTCGACATCCTGCCGACCCTGGCCGAGCTGCTGCGCGTCGCGCCGCACCCGTCCTTCCAGGGTGAAAGCTTCGCCCAACCCGATCTCATCGACCCCAAGCGCAAAGCCATCTTCATGAACATCCAGGGCATGCGCACCGCCGAAGCCATCGTGTGTTGGCCCTACAAGCTCATCAAGGCACGCCAGCAAAGGCGGCCCGAGCTCTACGATCTCGAGAAAGATCCGCGCGAAGAAGAGGACCTGTTCCACGACGGCTCGCACGAAGCCGAGCACCTGCTCCGCCTGATGCGCGCACAAATGAAGGCCCAGCTCGACTACCATCACCCCAGCAACCAAGCCGTGCGCGACGAACGCTACGCCCCCCGCATGCTCACCTGCGACGCACGCCTCGATTGACCGAAAGCCCTTTGGTAGCGCATCGTCACGTGTCGCGTGCTGTCGTTACGCGCGTGTGGCGCGGTGCGAGAAACCGTGTCTCGCGACAGCGCTGTCAGGACTCATCGACAAAGGCACACTGCAGGCCATCCCGCTCGCGCACCTCACGTCGTACCGAAGCCGCACCGCGCTGGCGCGGAAGCTGGGCATGCGTTTTGCTTCGCACCGCTGACGGCGGTGCCGAAAGGGCTGCGACCGAAAGGGCCGCGGCCGAAGGGCTGGACGCTGCCATCGAAGGCTCGGTGGATGGGGTGGGCGTCGAAGTCTCGACGGATGACGTGTGCGCCGCAGACTCGGCGGATGACGTGTGCATCGCAGACTCGGCGGAGGGGGTGGGCGTCGAAGCCTCGACGGATGACGCGTGCGTCGCAGACTCGGCGGATGAGGTGTGCGTCGCAGACTCGGCGGATGGTGCGCGCGTCGAAGACTCGGCGGATGGCGTGTGCGTCGCAGACTCGGCGGATGGCGTGTGCGTCGTAGCCGATTCCGACAGCGCATTCTCCACCGACGCTTTCGAGCGCG
>JAICQQ010000099.1 GCA_025937785.1 Polyangiaceae bacterium | reverse complement strand
TTCTATGATCGCGTTCGCGATAACGAGAAAATCCAGCGCGACTTGATACACTTCCAATCCCTCATGATCGAGCGTCATGCTCCAGCCATCGGCCCCACCTCGGCATCGGTTGCGCTTCTTCGGGCACGGGCACGTTTACGTTCACGTTCACGTTCACGGGGCCATCGTCCAATTCAGGGACAGGCCCCAGCCGAGCCGGGGGCCACGCGCCCGTGTCTGTGTGGGATGCCAGGTTCTGCCGGGTAGGCCAGTTTCTGAAGCAGGGCTCCCAGCTCCAGCACCCGCCCCGGCGCTGGACGGTGGTGAGTCGCACGAACATTGTGACTACTCATTAGTGCGCCAATACGGCAATCAAAGCAAGTCGCTAATCAAGTTGTAACTACACGCAGCGATCCATCCGAACTCAACTGCGCGAAAACAAACAACTCTCAAAGAATGGATGCAGTGCGTCAGGTCAACAAGGGGAGCCCGAGCCCTGTTCCCGAGCCGTGCCTGAGCCGCGGACATCGCTGGCCAGTCGACACGGCGACCCACTCTGGGTCACCGGTCACGCACTAGCCACGAGGCCCGCACTCGCCGGACCGACACTGACGAGCTACACCGCTTTAGTTATACGCGCAACCGCGCGCCCGCGCCTCACCAGATGCTGACACGCTGGTCCGGCGCCAGAAACAACGCTTGCTCGGGCTCGACGCCGAAGGCGCTGTACCAGACGTCCATGTTGCGGACGATGCCATTCACGCGATACCGCGCCGGGCTATGCGGGTCGCTCTTGAGCACGCGCACCAGGAACTCATCTCGCATCTTGAGGCGCCACACCTGGGCCCACGACAGGAAGAACCGCTGTGGCCCGGTGAAGCCTTCGAGAACCGGAGCAGGTCGCCCCGCGAGCGAACGCTGATAGGCCTGGTACGCCATCGAAAGCCCGCCCAGATCGCCGATGTTCTCGCCGAGCGTGAGCTGGCCGTTCACGCGATGACCCGCGAGCGGCTCGTACTGGTCGTACTGAGCCACTAGCCTGCGCGTGCGCGCGTCGAAGTTCCGACGGTCAACGTCCGTCCACCAGTCGCGCTGCACGCCCGCGGCATCCGACTTCGACCCCTGGTCATCGAAGCCGTGACCCATTTCGTGGCCGATAACCGCTCCGATCGCGCCGTAGTTCACCGCTGCATCCGCGTGGGGGTCGAAGAAGGGCGGCTGCAAAATCGCGGCTGGGAACACGATCTCGTTGAACGACGGGTTGTAGTACGCGTTGACGGCTTGCGGATCCATGTACCACTCGTCCCTGTCGGTCCGCCGCTCGAGCCTCGCGATCTCGTCCTCGTGCCAGTACTTGCGCACGGCCCGCGTGTTGGCCATCAAGTCGCCCCTGACGATGGGGATGCTCGAGAAGTCGCGCCACTTCTCGGGGTAGCCGATCTTCGGGTTGAAGGACTCGAGCTTGGCGAACGCCTCCTGCTTGGTGCTGTCGCTCATCCACTCCAGCTTGGTCAGCCGCTCGTGCAGCGCTGCACGCAGGTTCTGGACCAACTCGTCCATCTGCCGCTTGGATTCTGGTGGAAAGTGCCGCGCCACGTAGAGCTTGCCGATGGCTTCGCCGAGCCCATAGTGAGCGCCGACCAGCTCGATCCCCCGCTTCCAGCGTTCGCGCTGCTCGGGTTGTCCGTTCAGCACCTTGCCGTGGAACTCGAAGGCCGCAGCGTCGACGACGTCACCCAGCAACTCGGCGTGGTTCTTCACGAGTTGGTGGACGAGATAGTACCGCCACGTCGCGAGCGGGGTCTGCCGGACCAAGGTCGCCAGCGGCCCCAGGGCGCTGGGCGTCATCACGTTCACCTCGCGGAGCCTGGCCACGTCGATGCCCTGGGCCTGCCAGTGGCGGCGCCACGGATAGCCCGGGACGGCAGCCTCCAAGGCTGCGACGCTCATCGGATTGTACGTCTTGTCCAGCTCGCGCAGCTCGCTCTCGGGCCAATGGATCTTCGCGAGCTCCGTCTCGAGCGCGAGCACCTTGCGAGCAGCAAGCTTCGCTTCGGCGGCGGGCGTAGCCGCGAGCTCGAGAAGCCTTTGGATGTTTGCCTGATACTTCGCGCGGACTTCGCTGAAGCTGGCCTCGAGGTAGTAGTCCCGATTCGGCAGGCCCAGGCCGGCGTGGATCACGTTCAGCCGGTGCTGGTCCGGGTCCTTGCGATCGATCTCGACGAAGCTCGCGATCGGGGCGGCGCTGCCCATCACACCGGCGCGGCCGAAAAGCTCGACCAGCTGCTCTCGCGTGCGGATCGCCGCGACCTGTTCGAGCTCAGGTCGCAGCGGCTCGATGCCCTTCTGGTTCAGCGTGTCTCGGTCCATGAAACTGGCAAAGTAGTCGGCGATCTGCTGTTCGCTGCTGCCCGGAGCCTGCTGACTGGCGCTGAGCTCGTCGATGATGGCCTTGACCTGGTCCTCGGCGCGATACTCGAGCTCGATGAAAGCGCCGTAGCGCATTTCGTCAGGCTTCAGCTGGTAGCTGTCGAGCCACGCGCCGTTGGCGTACTCGTAGAAATCGTCCCCAGGGCGCACGCTCTGCTTTTGCGCACTCAAGTCGATGCCGAAGCTACCGAGCTCCGGCTCGGGCTTCGGCAAGTCCACGGGCGGGCGCGCCGGGCCTGGCGCGGCTCGACTCAGCTGTGGAGGCGGCCCCTCGTTGGGGTGGCACGCGACGGCCGCCACGAGAACGACGGCAGGGGCGAAGTTGCGGAACATGAGCGATTCTCCTTGGGCCCGAAGGCCTGGCGCGAAGTTCGATTCAACCGCCAAGCCCGTGTGCGCGGGCGGGAGCTTGCCACGGAACGTGGCGGTCAGTAGGGTAGTTTCCATCTTGTTCTGCGGTTTCCAGGCTCGATCGATCGGGTGCGCGCTGAGCGCTGCGGCGCTCGGCGGCTGCGCGTCGAGCGGCTACTTCCACGATCGGCCCATCGTGTGGCAGGTCGACGATCAGCAGCACATCGACGAGCCGGAAGAGCTGCCGTTCGATCGCTACGCCACGCTGGCCGATGCCTTCGCCCTGCGACGCGTGACGCGGTTGCTCGAACTGCACGACAGCGAGCCCGCACACAATACGAACGCCCTCGACGAGGTCCCCGACTCCACCTGGTTCACCAATCGCATCGGGGTCCGCCGGGTGACGCCCGAGGAGGCGGCGCGCGGAGCGTCCGCCGTGGGCCCGCCGCGACTACCCTTGGAAGTGACTGGCGGCAAGCCCGGCGGCGCGAACCCGGGCATGATGGCGAAGGACCCGCAAGGCCGCCGCTTCGTGATCAAGTTCGACACGAAGGAAAATCCTGGGATGCAGACGGCAACGAACACCATCGTCAACCGCATCTTCTGGACCCTGGGTTACAACGTGCCGAACGACACCATCGTTTCTTTCGACAGGTCCCAGGTGTTCGTCGGAGCCGGGGCGACGCTCAAGGACGAAATGGGGCGCAAGTTCCCGATGACCGAGAGCAATCTGGACGAAACACTGGCCTCCGCGCCGCGCTACCCCGGAGGCGTGTTCCGGGCGAGCGCCAGCGAGTTCATCGCCGGCATCCCCAAGGGCGGTTGGACCAAAGAAGGCGTGCGCGACGACGATCGGAACGACCACACCCCGCACGAGCACCGGCGTGAAGTGCGCGCGTTGCGAGTATTTTCGGCGTGGCTGAACCACACCGACATCAAGCAAGATAATACGCTCGACGCCTACGTCGACGAGGGCGGCAAGCGCTACCTCCGGCACTACCTGCTCGACTTCGGAGAGGCGCTCGCGGGTCAAGCTGCGGAAGCGCACAAACCCGAAACGGGCTACGAGCATTGGATCGATTACGAATACCATACGGCCGCGGCGTTCTCGTTCGGCCTTTGGGCGCGCCCTTGGGAACACCTGGAAGAGACTCGGTGGCCGTCGATCGGGCTGTTCTCGGCCAAACATTTCGATCCCGAAAGCTGGCGTCCGATGTCGCCGTACTGGGCCTTCGACGAAGCCGATGCCGCGGACAAATACTGGGCGGCAAAGTTGGTGCTGCGCTTCGACAAGCCGCTCCTGCGCGCCATCGTCGCGGTGGGTGAGCTCGAGGATGCGAAAGCCGAAGAGTATCTGGTGAACGCGCTCTACGAGCGGGCCCGCATCATCGGTCAGCGGTACCTGGAAGCCGTCACCCCCCTCGACCACTTCGAGATCACGCGAAACGAGATCTGCGCCGTCGACATGAGCGTCTATCACGGGCTCGTCACGAGCGGCCTGGTCGAAGTGCTCGACGAACATAACGATGTCGCCTTCGACACATTGGTCGGCGAGCGGGGCCAGGTCTGCATTCCGATCCACGCGGACGATCGATACCGCGTGTATCGACTCCGAATGTTGCGCCGCAGCGTCAGCTATCCGGTGATGCAAGTGCATTTCAAGGGCGGCCAAGCTCCCCGCATCCTCGGCGTCATACGCATCGAGGGCTGAGTCACAGCACCGTACCCAGGCCCGTGCCAGTCGAGGACTGAGCGGTTGATGGACGGTGCCGATGTGTGTCCACGGGCGCTGCCGGCCACGTTGCCAGTGAGATCTGGCGATTTCGTGGGTGACGCCGCTCGCGATCCGCCGCATACGGGGAGTACTCGGGGGAGAAGCTCCCCCGAACCAGAAAGGGTGGAATCATGACCAAGAAGCTGATCGCGGAGTTCATTGGAACGTTTTGGCTGGTCTTCGGTGGCTGCGGCAGCGCTGTCCTGGCGGCGGCCTTCGGAGGCACCGACTCGAATCTCGGCATCGGTCTGGTCGGCGTATCGTTCGCGTTCGGTCTGACCGTGCTCACCATGGCCTACGCCATCGGCCACATTTCCGGCTGTCACCTCAACCCTGCCGTCACGCTGGGGTTGGTCGCAGGCAAGCGCCACCCGGCGAACGAAGCCGTTCAATACATCGTCGCGCAGACCGTGGGCGCCATCGTCGCTGGCGGCGTGCTGTACGTGATCGCCACCGGCAAGGCGGGCGTCGAGGTGGGCGGCTTTGCGTCGAACGGCTTCGGGGAGCTGAGCCCGGGCGGCTACGGGATGGTGGCTGCCTTGATCACCGAGGTGGTGCTGACGTTCTTCTTTCTGCTCATCATCATGGGCGCCACCGACGCGCGTGCACCTGCGGGCTTCGCGCCCATCGCGATCGGGCTCGGTCTCACGCTGATCCACCTCATCAGCATCCCCGTCACCAATACCTCGGTGAACCCGGCGCGCAGCACCGGCGTCGCGGTTTTCGCGGAGACCGCAGCGCTCTCGCAGATCTGGCTATTCTGGGTAGCTCCGCTGCTCGGAGGCGCCCTAGGCGGCGTCGTGTACAACTCGGTGTTCGGCAAAGCCGATTGAGCAACCGTGCGGCCGTAGTGGCTGGCGTGCCCTCGATCCGCGCCAGCGCTACAACGCGAAACCCAGCGTGAGCTCGGGGTACCACCGACGCCGCACCGCGCTGCCAGCAGAAACCAGAGTTGTAGCTTTCCATGCTCACGCGCGCCTTCCCGCCGTCGGCGCAAATCCTTGAACCGCGGCGGCCGGCTCGCGGTTCATACGCCGTGATGGCCGCCTCCAAAAGCCCTTTCCTCGCCGTTTCGCTAGTGATTGCCTGCGGTTCCCCCGAACCGCCGCCCTACGGCCTCCCCCCAGGCGGGGACACCGGCACCACGAGTCTGACGGGCGACGACTCAGGCGGCTCGGCTGCCGGCGCGCCGAACGACGACGCTGCGGCGTCCAGCGACGCCACCTCCGGCAGCACGGCCTCGAGCACCAGCACGGCCTCGAGCACCAGCTCGAGCTCGAGCGCCGCAGCCACGAGCACCAGCACCGACGGTGTGACACCCCTGGGTGGAACCGTTAGCGGCTCGGGAGGCGCAGGCGGCGGCGATGGCGGGACCGGCGGCACCGGCAACGGCGGGTCAGGAGCCACGGGCGGGTCCAGCAGCGACGACGCGACCAGCGCGGGCGGCAGCTCGAGCGACGCCGGCAACTCCACGGACGCGAGCGGCGGCACGAGCAACGGGGACAGCGGCGGCAGTTCGAGCGGGGGCTCGGGCGGCATCGACAATCCCCTCACCAACCCGGAGGACGGACCGCCTGCCGGCAACCCCGACGGCGAGTGCTCGGTGCCGAGCGACGCGGGCCTCGAGAGCGTGTCGGACCCCGACCACGTGATCGGCAGCGGCACACCCGAGAGCTGCACGGCACAGGCGTTCATCGACGCGGTCGCCGAAGGCGGCGTGATCACCTTCGACTGCGGCCCCGACCCGGTCACCATCACGCTCACCGAGCCCGCCATGGTCTACAACGACGCCAGCGAACACGTGGTCATCGACGGCGGGGGCCTCGTCTCGCTGAGCGGCGGCGGCACCAGCCGCATCCTCTACATGAACACCTGCGATCCGGAGCTGGTCTGGACCACCGAGCACTGCGACGACCAAGAGTATCCGCAGCTCAGCATCCAGAACATCACCTTCATCGACGGCAACTCCAAGGACGTGCCCAGCATGGACGAGGAACGCGACGGCGGCGGCGCCATCTGGGCGCGCGGCGGTCGTTTCAAGCTGGTGAACACGCGCTTCTTCAACAACGTATGTTCCGACACCGGACCGGACGTGGGCGGAGCCGTGCGTGTGTTCAGCCAGTACCAAGGGTTGCCGGCGTACGTCGTCAACACCACCTTCGGCGGGGCCGAAGGCTTCGGCAACACGTGCTCGAACGGCGGCGGAATCAGCAGCATCGGGGTCTCGTGGACCGTGATCAACAGCGTATTTTCGCACAACCGCGCCGTCGGCGAAGGCGGTAACCCGGCGGAGGACGGCTCGCCGGGGGGCGGCAGCGGTGGCGCCATCTACAACGACGGCCAAACCATGACACTGTCCGTGTGTGGGACGCTCATGGAACACAACCAGGTCAACGCGTACGGCAGCGCCATCTTCTTCGTGAGCAACAACCACGACGGCACGCTCGTGATCGAGGACTCGATCATCCGCGACAACACCGGCGGCGGCTGGAACGTGCTCCCCAGCATTTCGATGCACGAAGACACCACACAGGTCATCGACGAAGACTCCATCATCGAGTGAGCAGCCCTGGCACCGGCCGCGCGTCAACCGGACGGCCAGTGCAGCGAACCGTGGCAGGTTGGTCTGTTGACGCAGCTCCAGGGCACGGGTAAGCACCATCATCCGTCCAGGAGGGATTCATCCATGCGTAGCATCGTCATTCGTGCGGCCCTTGGCCTGTTGGTTTTGTCTGGAAGCGCTCTCGCCGAGGAAGAAGGCAACGCCCTCGATGAAGCCCAAGAGGGCATCGAAGAGACGACCGACGAGGTCGCCAAGGAAGCCGGCGTCAAATCCGAGGTCTTGGAAGGTAACCGCTACGGCTCTGCGGGCTGCGGGCTCGGCTCGATGATCTTCGAGCCCAACGAGAGCATCATGCAGATCTTCGCGGCCACCACCAACGGCACGTCCGGCAACCAAACCTTCGGCATCACGTCCGGCACGAGCAACTGCGACACGGGCGGCGGCTCGGCGCGGAACGTCGAGACGTTCATCGCAGCCAATCGTGCCACGCTGGCCGTGGAAGCGGCGCGCGGACGCGGCGAGACCATCAGCAGCCTGTCATCGCTGGCGGCTTGCGGCGACGCCGGCGCGCTCGCTCGGTCGTTGCAAAGCAACTTCAAGACCGTGTTCCCGTCGAGCAGCGTCAGCGATCAACAGGTCGGCCGCAACATGGTTACTTTGATGCGCAACGACAGCAGCCTTCGCTGCGGTTCGCTCGGCTAAAAGCAGCCCGTCAGGTTGACGCCCTGAAACCCGGGGGAGACGGCCAGCGTAGCGCTGGGCCGCCGCTTGCGGGCGGCGAGCTCCGTGGACTCCGGCGAGTCGCGCGAGACATCGAGGATGGCGAGCACGGCGCCGGTGATCGTAAAGGCCCCGCCGGCACCGAGCAGCAGCACCGAGGTGAGGCGTTTGCTGTCGGCAGCGCCCTCTGCTTCGGCCGCGACGATGGGGTCGTCGGCGGAGCGAGCTTCCTCGGCCGAGCTGGCTCGCGAGAGCTCGAACACCACCCCCGCTGTCAGCGCTCCCACGCCCACCCCCATCAAGCCCCAGGAGAGCGGCTCGATGCGCGCGAGCGCAGGGCCCCGGTCGCGCGGGCGCTCGGGCGGTGCGGGCGGAGCCGGCGGCGGCTCGGGCGGCACCAGCTTCGCTTCGCGCAGCGGGAGCGCGACGGTGATGGCGCGATCGACGGGGAGTTCGATGCTCGCCTCACCGTCGGCGTAACCCGGCATCGACAGCTCGAGCACGTGGCTTCCGGGGGTGAACTCCGCAGTGTAAGGGGTGACGCCCACCGGAACTCCGTCGACCGCCAGCGTGGCGCCGGGCGGATCGCTCTTCACGGTGAGCTGCTGGATCCCGAGTTTACCGAGCTTCGATTCGAGCTTGCTGATGCGCGTCCGAATCTCTTCCGCGTCCGCCTGGTTGCTGGCCGAGGCGTACTCCCGAAAGTGTTTGAGCGCGTTGCGCAGGTCGCCGGCTTCTTCGTAAGCGAGCGCCATGTTGTACGACAAGAGCGGGCTCGGCTCGAGCGCGGCTGACTGGCGAAACAGCTCGATGGCTTCGAAGTTCTTGCGTGCGGCGTACGCCGCTGCTGCTTGTTCGTAGAGCTCTTTCGCACGTTCGACGCGCGCCTCGCTCCCTGCCAATGGCGCCGGCGCGTTGGGTGCTTCCTCGCGCATCTTCTTGGGTTGGGCCCACGCCGGGACGCTACCGGTGAGAATCACGCACACGGCAAGCGCCGAGCGTAGCGCCGTTGCAGCCATGGCATTTCTCATTGAGCGAATGGATTCTTGAGCTTCGAGGTGCGCCCGGCGCTCGCCGGCCGGCTCGCCGTGGTCGGGCGAACACGCGGCTGGCGCGCCGCAGTCGTGCGCTTTTCAGCTGGTTCGGACGCTGGCGGCGTCGCTTCGGGCTCCGGCGCTTCGGCGGGCGCTGGCTCGGCGACGTCCGGCGGCGCCGGCTCGCTCGGAGGCGGCGGCTCGGCGGCCTCGGAGGCTCGGATCTGCGCCGCCTTCGCTGGGAGTGGCGCGGTTCGCGCGCTGGCTCCCGCAGGCTCGACGCTCGACGCAGGCTCCGGGGCGCGCGTACCGAACGCGGCCCACGCCACAGCCAGCGCTCCGATCAGACCGCCTGCGGCCGCCGCTGCCACGAGCATGCGGCGCCGCGGCCGCTGGCGCGACCGTTGCGAGGCCGCTGCTGCCAGCCCCGGATCGCGGCTCAGGCGCTGCGTGGGGGCGTTGCGTTCGTCGCGCTCACTGCGGCGCTCGATGCGTACCTCGCCGGTCGGTGGAAACACGGTGGTCAGCTGATCTGCCGGCTGATCGTGCTCCAGCCACTGCGTGACCAGGGAGGCGCCGGTGATGTCCGTCTGCTCGCCACATTCGACCAGCCACTTCGCCAGTGCCTGCCCGAAATGGCGCATGGACTCGTAGCGAAACGCAGGTTCTTTGGCGAGCCCGCGCTGGACGAGCGACCAGAGCTCGTCGTCGACGCCGACCTCGGCCGCCGGCCGCTCCGGCTCCCGGAGCATGATCGCGCAGAGCACGGCGTTGTAGTTGCCCCCCGGAAATGGCTGCATCCCGCTCAGCGCTTCGTACAGCACGGCGGTGATACCCCAGATATCCGCACGAAAGTCGACGGCTTCGCCCTTGGCTTGCTCGGGCGACATGTAGAGCGGGCTCCCCATGAGCGCGCCCGTCGACGTCAAGCGCAGCGCCTGCGACTTGTCGAGCTGCGCGATGCCGAAATCCACGACCTTGGGCTGGAGGCCGTTCGGAGTCTTGCTCAGAAACACGTTCTCCGGCTTGAGATCGCGATGCACGATACCGTTCTGGTGTGCCACCGCAAGGGCGCGTACCACGGGCAACAGCACGCGCACCGCTCGCTTGGGGCTCAGGCGGCCGCGGCGCTGGATCGCGGCGGCCAGATCTTCACCCTCGAGCAACTCCATCACGATGAACGGGTTGCCTTGCTCCGATCTGCCGAAGTCGAATACCCGGACGATGCCGGAATCGGTGAGCTTGGCGGCGGCCTGCGCCTCACGCAGCAAGCGATCGGTAGCCTCCGACAAGGTGGCCTCCGCCCGGATCAGCTTGAGCGCCACCTCCACGTCCAGATCCATGTTTCGAACTCGCCACACGGAACCCATGCCACCTTCGCCCAGAAGGCTCACCAGACGGTACTTCCCAGCGATGACGTCACCGGCTTGATAGCGGGCGGGCGCGACATCCTGCTGTGTTGGCGTCGGCGGCTGGCGCGCGCCGCTGGCGCCAGCCGCCGGCTTCGGGGTGGTGCCCGTGGCTCGCGGTGGCGGCGGCTTAGGTCCACTGCCGCCCGCGCGGGGCGGCGGGGGAGGTACTTTCGGGATTGGCTGTGCCATGAAGCATGGGCCCCTTCCGAGACCCCTCTATTGCAACGGACGAACCAGCCCGGACTTGAGTGATCCGCGAGCCTCCTCGCCACGTTGGACATAGGCTCGAGGACCCCACGTGTGCGCCAAGCACCGACGGTCGACGACTCGCGCTGGGCCGCTGGTCGCGCGTCACTAGGCTTGGGGACGCGCTCTCGAGCCTCGTGAGCGTAAGCGTGGGCCCACCTCACGAGGCACACCGGCCCGAACAGGACCAGCGGCAACAGGGGCAGCAGGATGAGCGCCATCATGCTCTAAATGAGCACCAGCACTCCGAACGGTAGCCAGGCGCCCACAACGACGGCGACGGCGTGCAGAGGGTACCGGGCCCGGCGGCGGAACGGCGAACCGCGCACGCCTGGCGCTGCCACTGGCCCGCACGCGGGCGCCGGGCTCGAGCGGGGCGTTCATTGGACGCCCGCGCCGACCGCCGCTGGCAACGCGGCTCGGAGCGGCGGGATCTGGAGCCGCGCGGGCACCTCTCCAAGCGGTCGATCTTTGTCGACGAACCGCTCGTAGTCTTCGCTCAGATCGACCGTGCACGAGGCGCCACGGTGGAGCAACTGCAGTACCACTGTGGCCTCGCGCGCTGCCTCGAGCCGGGCGCGTTTCGCAGGGAACGCGGGTGGTGCGGGGACTGGCAGCTCGCCCGGTTCGGCCCTAAGCTCTGGACGTGCAACCGCTTGTCCTCGAGATCTGGTCCGACATCGCGTGCCCCTGGTGTTTCATCGGGAAACGCCGCTTCGAAACCGCCCTGCGCCGCACCGAGCAGGTAGGCCCCGTCGCGATCACCTGGCGGGCTTTCCAGCTCGATCCGTCGGCCCCAAAAAGCTACCCCGAGCGTCCGGGGCACAATGAACGACTCGCTCGAAAGTATGGCGTCAGCCTCGCGGAGGCCGAGAAGATGGTGCTCCGTGTCGTCAACCTGGGCAAACCCGAAGGCATCGATTTCGACTTCGACGCGCTCAAGGGCGGCAACACCTTCGACGGCCATCGCTTGCTCGCTTTCGCCCGCGAGCGCGGCGTACAAGATGCCTTGAAAGAGCGCCTGCTTCGCGCCTACTTCTGCGAAGGCGCGCAGATTTCGGATCCGAGCACGCTCGGTGCGCTCGCCCTCGACGTCGGGCTCGAGACCGAGGCCGCGCTGGCCGTAGTCGCCAGCGACCAGTACGCTGCCGACGTACGCCGCGACCAGGCCACTGCGGCACAGCTCGGGATCCGCGGCGTGCCCTTCTTCAAGATCGGACGTTACGGCGTATCCGGAGCGCAGCCCGTCGAGCTCTTGAGCGAAGTCCTGGTCAAGGCGCGGCAAGAGCTGGATGCGAGCGAACCGGTGTCCACGTCCGCCAAGCACGGCGGCACTTCCGACGAAGTGTGCGACGTCGATCGACCCTGCTAACTGCGCGAGCGTATCTCGAGCGTCTACTTTTCCCAGACGGCGATGTCGTCGATGAACACGTCCAGCTTGCGAGGCGTGGCCGCCCACGATCCGATACCGAACTCCCAAACCTTCTGACGATCGAAGCCTCCCTCGTAGAAGTCATCGAGCGGAATGTTGATGCGGTGCCACTTGCCGTCGGCGATGTTGCCGTCAATGTACTCCGCGAGCTTCACGACGGCGCTCTTCTTCTTGTCCGTGCTGCTGGCAATGTTGATCATCAGGCCCAGGTCTTCGGGCGGAGGGGTTGGCTCGCTGACGACGACGCGTAGCTCGAACTGGAGCGTGTTGTAGGGAGTCAGATCTTTGCCAGCGTTCTTGGGCCACCAGCCGAACCAGTTCCAACCGGCACCGAGGTAGCCCGGACCAGCTCCCTGGAAATGCAGCGCCTTCGTGCCGCTGTAACCTTTACCTTCGACGAGCGCGATCTCTGCCTTGCATTGGGGGGGGCTGTCACAGTTGGCCCAGCCCTTACCGCCGTCGCTCTTGCGGTCGCCATTCCAGATCATCTCCTCGGGACCCGGCGGCTTCTCTTTGCAGGCAGGCACGCCGGCGGCACCACCGATGACGAGGGCGAGCAACACGTGGCGTGTCGATGAGCGGGGTGAGCACTGAGCTCGGAGGTCGGGACTCGGGCGCATTCGGGCCCAGCTTTCACGCCTTCATCCTAGGTGTCAAGCAGCGCAGCGGGCCGGGCCGCCGCCAGCCTCAGTGGCAGCCTTTGGGGAACTGGCGCGCGGCGAGCAGCATGTAGATCGCTCGCGAGTCCCGCAAGTTTGCTCGATGATAGCGGCGGAAGCCGTACCACGCCTTTTGCAAACCTTTGCAAAGAGCGCTGCAGTAGCTGGACTTTGCTCCGGTACCCAGAGCGCGAACGCCGATGCAAACTCGCTTCGCCCGCGGCGCTCAGCGCGTGTCAGATCGGCCCCGGTGGCGGTGGCGGTGGCGGTGCTGGCACGAGGCAGGGCGTGCCGCAGCGTTCGGCATAGCGGCGCGTCTCGCGCTGCAGCTGCGGCAACACGCTCTCGTCTTGGGCGGTGATGGGCACGTCGTCGAGGGCAACGACGGGCACGATGCCCGCGCCGCTGCCCGTCAGGAAGACCTCGTCGGCGGCCAGCAGGTCGACGGAGGTCAGACTGCGCTCTATGACCTCGAGCCCCAGCTCGGGGGCGATCAGGAACAGGCGTCGTCGTGTGATGCCTTCCAGCGCACCATCCGTGCCCGGCGGCGTGAGCAGCTGACGCCCCTGACGTACGAACACGTTGGCGGCGCTGGCTTCGGCGACCTGCCCGCGCCGATTCAGCACGAGTGCCTCGTCGCCACCACGGCGCTTGGCCTCGTGCTTGTTGAGAACGTTGTTCAAGTAGTTCAACGACTTGACTCTGGGGTCGAGCACGTCGGGGTCCGGGCGGCGGCGACTGGCAGTGACGAGGCGCACGCCCTGCCGTGCGGCTGGACCATAGAGATCGATGCTGTCCGCCATGCACACGATCTTGGGGGACTGGCAACTCGCAGTGTCGATCCCCAGCCGGCCGACCCCACGCGTGACGACCAGCCGCACGTAGGCCTCCGGCTGCCCGTGCGCGGCGACCGTCGCGCCTACGAGCTCGACGAGCTGGCTCCGACTAGCGGGCAGCGCCAGGTAGATGGCCCGCGCCGACAACTCGAGCCTGGCGAAATGATGTTCGAGATCGACCAGCCTACCACCGATCACGCGCATCCCTTCGAAAACGCCGTCACCATACAATAGGCCGTGATCGAGCACCGATATCGTCGCGTGCTCGGGGCCCACGACGCGACCATCCATCCAGATCTTCATGGTTTATCGACTCCTGAAATGGCTCGGGACAGAGCCTTCGAGAGGTTTTGCGTCGCCTGAATCAGCTGCCGCTCGCCCAGCTGGCGCAACCGCGCGCTCGAACAAGCGACCGCGACCGCGGCGACCAAGCGCTCGCCGCAGAATACCGGTGCCGCGATCGCCGCAAGGCCTTCGTGCCATTCGTCGACCGAAACCGCCCAGCGCTCGTGACGGGTCTGGTCGACCAAGCGCTGGAGCCTCGCGGCGGTCTGGGGCGTTCGTCGCGTGTACGCAGTCAACGGCGCGGGCAACCCGAGATCCGTCGAGAACGCCAGAAACACGCGCCCTGCGGCGGTGGCATGCACGGGCACCGCCGAACCCACATTCGGCGACGCGCGTAAGAAGCCTGACCCCTCCACTTTGTGCACTACGATCACCTGATCACCGCGCCGGACGACCAGAAAGAACGTCTCGCCGAGCGCGGCGGCCAGCGCACTCAGCAATGGGTCGGCGGCTCGGGTCAGCGCCGACGCGCCCAACGCCGGAGGACTGAGCAGCAACATGCCCAAGCCAGGGCGATAGCGACCGTCTTCGGCGTGCTCCAGCAGATGGCGATAGGTCAACGTCTTGAGCAAGCGGTGAGCGGTGGTTTTGGGCAGCCCCAGCCGCAGCGCGACCTCGGTGACGCCTACGGCGCGCCCGCATTCGCCGACGTACATCAACAGATCGATGGCTCGTTGAACTGACTGCATCGTTGTTCCGAATCGTGGAACATGTGCTCCGGGAACCGAGTTTCGTTCCCGGGCCGTGCCCGCGCAACTCCAAGCGCAGGACTCGCTGCAACCCCAACGAGGAACAGCCGCGCTAAGCCTCGGAAACGCGACGGTTTTGGCACTTCCCGGGGCCTACAGGCATGTTCCGTAATGTGGAACAGTCTCGGAGCGCGGAACGCCGCGGCGCTTTGCAGCCCCCGGGGCACGACTCCGTGATATAGCCAGCACCCGAGGTCGTGAAGGGCTCCAGAACATCGTCGCCAGCCGTGCGCTCGGCACCCGACACCGAGGCCGCGACTCACGACCCCACACCCTGGGTGGCTCCCGCGGCACCTGCCACCCCGTTCGCGGCACGCCTCTTCGCCGTGTGCTGGGCGTTTGCACTCATCGTGCACCACCACTTCGGTCACGGCACGCTCGAAGCGCTCCAAGTCGCCGAAATCTTCGCAGCCGTCTTGGTGATGAGTTTTCCCGGGAGCTGGCGCTTGCTCGCCGTCCTCGCAGCGACTCAGATCGTCACCTACCTGAGTCGGCTGCCCGTGGCGTCGAACCACTACACAGTGATGCTGTTCGGAAACATCGCGCTGCTGATCGCCAGCTGGACTGCCTGGCGCACGCACCCCGAACCGGAGCGTGGCGAGGCCATCTACCGCCAAGCGAGAGCAGCGATGCCCTGGCTGCTCATCGTGCTCTATTTTTGGGGCACCATTCACAAGCTGAACACGGCCTATCTGAACCCGGAGGTCAGCTGTGGCGCAGAGTTGATGTCGCGCCTGGAACTTGCCGTCGGCCTGGAACCTGCTCCGCTCAGCGCCTGGCTCGCCATTCTCGCGACCTTCCTCTGCGAGGGCGGTGCCTTGTTCTTGCTGGCCACGCGCTGGGGCTGGGCCCCTGCGGTGGTGTTCATCCTGCCGTTTCATCTGGCGATCGGCGCCACGGGCTTCGCCTATTACGTAGACTTCTCGGCGCTGATGTTGGCAATGTTCGTGCCACTGTTCGACGACGAGCGCCTCGCGCCCCTGCGGCGACTCTGGCTCGGACTAGAGCCTGCTCTCGGGAAGCTGAGCCGGGCGCGGCGCGCGCTACCAGCGTTGGTCCTCGCGCTCATCTACCTCAGCGTGGCCTCGAGCACGAGTACGATGCGTTTCTGGCCAGAGCTGCTGATTGCAGGCGCCTTAGGCTGCCTGCTCTACGCGGGGCTCGCCGCCTGCGCCATCCATGCCTTCAAGCAACGCCGCCTCTCCGGCCCGCGCCCCTTGGGCAGGCTATCGATAGGGCTCAGCGCGGTGGTAGCCGTGTTCTTCCTCAACGGAGCGAGCCCCTACCTCGGCCTCAAGACGGAGTCATCGATCGCAATGTACAGCAACTTGAGAACCGAGGGCAGCAGCAACCACCTGTTCGTGCCCGCAAGTTGGCAGCTCACGAACTTGCAGACTCCTGTGCGGATCCATCGCACCAACATCAAGAGTCTGAAGCGCTATCGGCGGGGCGAGTTGGGGGTAACCTGGTTCGAGCTCTGGCGCGCCGTGAAGCAATCCCCCAATGGTAGCGTCAGATACTCGGTGGACGAGACCGAGCTGCTGCACGATGGCGGGCGGGGAGACCGAGCACCCTACACGCCGTCTTGGCTCTTCGAGAAGCTGTGGCGTTTCAAGCCCGTGAGCTTCCGCACCCCGCAACCATGCACTCATTAGCGGTTACCGTACGGTTCGACCCATGAAACGTTGGGTCCCCCTGTTGGTCCTGCTCGCAGCGCTCGGCAGCTTCTTGCTTCGCGTCTACGAAATCTGGTCGTTCACCGTCGACGATGCCTACATTTCTTTCCGATATTCGGAAAGTCTGGCCGCAGGGCGCGGGCTCCGCTTCAGCGCGCACGCGGATCCCGTCGAAGGTTTCACCTCCCCCTCGTGGGTCGTCATCGGCGCGCTGTTCCTACTCGGCGGACTCGACATAGTCCTGATGTCCAAACTCGCAGGCGTTGCAGCTTGCCTCGGCGCGAGCTTCCTGCTCTGGCGTACCTTCCAAAGCTGGTGGCCCGAGTCGCGGAAACACCCGCTCGGGGTGCTTCCACCGGCGATGTTCTTGGGCCACCCCGACACCGCCGTGCACGCCGTTTCTGGAATGGAGACGGCGCTCCATGCCCTGTTGGTGGTGGCCGCAGCACTGTCGTTCGTACGCCTCGCGGACGATCCGCACTCGTCCAAGCCACGCAGCTTCGGGCTGATCGGCCTCGCGCTCGGGCTCACCCGACCGGACGGCAACCTGATCGTCGTCGTCAGTACGGGCGCGCTCGCGCTCCTGAACCCGCGGCTCGCAGCGCGGAGCTGGCTCCAGCCGCTGCTCACCTGGTATGTGCTGCCCGGCGCCCTATATTTCGCGTTGCGCGCCTGGTACTTCGGTCACTGGCTGCCCGCGCCGTTTCACGTCAAGGTCTTACTCGACGCGTTGCCGGGCGAGGCAGGCCCCGTCGCGCTCTGGTCCTTCTGTCGCGACAACCTGGTCGTCGTGGGTTTGGTGGTATTGGCGCTGCCGCGCCTGCGGGGTGCGCGCGCCGCGTTTTCGTTCGGAGTAGGTGCGTTCGTGGCGTTCTACCTGATACCGCGCCACATCATGGGATACAGTCATCGTTTCCTCTTCCCCATTTTTCCGCTGCTTTCGCTGCTGGCCGCGTACGGGTTGGTGAACGGTTACGATCGGCTCGCTCGCTTCAAGATGCCGCAGCTAGCTGCGTACAGCGTGGCGGCATTGCCTGTGGCTTGGTACTTTGCCGATGTCAGCGCCAGCTGGACCAAGGTGCGAGACTCGCGCGACGCTTATCGCTCGCTCCTGGAGCGCGCCCACATACCGCTGGCAGAGCGACTGCGCGCGATCGACGCGAGCGGACACAGCGTGGTCGCGGTGCAAGATGCCGGCGTGATTCCGTTTCTCTCGAGGTGGAACGCGCTGGATCTGTGTGGTCTCAACGACGAAACCATCGCGTTCTCAGGACTCGATACCGATGAAATCGTGAGCCGTCAGGTGGACGTGGTGGTGCTGAACTCGTACAAGAAGGGCGAGTACTCGCACTGGGACTGGGATCGCCTGCTCTACGAGAAGTATTTGGCCAGCGGCTTCGAACAGGTCACGGTGCTACAAGGCAGGAAGCGCTACTTCTTGTTCGTGTTGGCGCGCCCCGGAACTCCCGCCCATCGCGAACTGAGCCGATCGCAGCTGCGTTCTGCCGTAGACACGAGAGCGCCCTGAGGGCTTCGATCACGTCTTCAGATCGCGAAGTGGATTGTAGCAGGGCGAGAGGTAGGGATCGTAGATCATGAAGAACTTCGGCGCGCGCTTGGCGTTCTCCCCCGTCTGAAAGAAGTCGCTGCTCAGCAAAAAGAGCTCGGCGAGCTTGACAACCTTGCCTTTCAAAGGGCCTTTGCGGGTCTCCCAAGCCTGGACGAACTTCACGATCTCTTGGCTGTCGAGCGTCAGCCCCGAGAGGCGCGAGCGAATCCCAGTCACGCGCTTGGCATACGCGGCAGGCACCGCGGGCTCGCGCGTCTGCTGCTGGCGAGTGCTGCGGTCGGGCTGCTTGCACCCTGCCGTCAGTAAACTGCCTGCTACCGAACCGGCTGCCACGACGCCCCCCGCGGTGCCGAGCGCGCCCGCCATGAACTCGCGCCGTTTCATGCGCCCTTCCCGAACAGGTGTTTTCCCGACCACAGCGAGAGCGCACAAATGGTCAATGTGGGATTGGCCGGGGACGAGGTAGGAAAGCTGCTGCTGCCCAGCACGGTCAGGTTGCGGTACCGGTGGTGGATCAGATGCCGGTCCACGACGCTGCTCTTGGGATCATTGCCCATGCGCACGGTGCCGAGAATATGAGCTTCGGATGTCTTGTCCTTCAGTCGGGGTTTCCCGATCTTCGTCACGGGCAGATCCTTGACAAGTCTTTCAGCGAGCTTTGCGACGTTGTCGGTCGCTCGCTGGCAGTAGCTGGAAAATCCCGAAAATTGTAGCTTGGGTTTTGCGCCCGGAGCGTCTCCGACGCTGACCAGACTCTGCTCTTGCGGCAAATCTTCGAAGATGAACTTGATGCGCATGCGCTGTCGCCATTTGCCATCCAGCCGCAGCATCGGTCGGTTCACGTGCTCGAGCATGGCCGCCGAGTGCTCGCGCCGGTGCTCGCCACTGTAGAACATATAGCCGTGCCCGGTGATCACCGTCGAGCCCTGGAAGTTGTTGATGCCGTCGAGCTCGAAGTCGACGCTCGCGCTGCGTTGCTCATTCAGGTACCTGCCGAGCGCCGGATGCCCCAGCTCTGATCGCAGCAGGATGTGAGGGTTGAACAAGGCGTTCGTGCCCAAGGCGATGAAATCCGCGTTCGCTCGCAACGACTTGCCGTCCTGGAGGTACTCCACGCCGGTGGCGACGTTACCCCGAAACTCGACTCGAGTGAGCTCTGCCCCGTACAGCGTCGAGACGCGACTATCAGCGTAGACCGACGACATCTCGCGGCGGATCGTGAACTTGCTGTCGATGGGACAAGCGTTGCAAACGCCGTTGTTACAACAACCGGGTCGCCCGGACGGGAGTGTGATGCTGGGGCGCGCCGTTGGCTGGATGAAGTATTTGCCCGGCCAAGCTCGCGCCAATGCCTCGTCGGTGCGACTCATGCGGTGAGGCGGCAGAGGATAAGGACGGCTGCGCGTGAATGGTGTGCCCTCGTTGGCGCCAGCGACCCCTAGCAGGTCCTCGGCGTCGCAGTAGAACGGCTCGAGCTCCGCGTACGAGAGCGGCCAGTCCAGTCCCACGCCGTAGGTCGACTGCATCCGGAAATCTTCCGGGAGCAGACGCGGCGTACAGGCGAACCAGCAGTTCGAACCGCCACCGAAGGCAACCGTGAACCACCAGCGCTTCTCGGGAGTGCGATTGTCGAGATAGCGGCCCTCGCCGAGTTCGAACTCCCTCGGATTCGCGAGGGACCATGCGTGATCGCGCGGCACGCCTCGCTCGAGCACGAGCACCCGGCGTTTCGGCGGCGCGTGCTTCAGAAACTGCGTCAAGAAGAACGTGGAAGCGAAGCCCGTACCCGCGATCACCAGATCGAAATGGTCATCCTTCGGGGGCCCCGCACGGGGGCTCTTACGTTCAGCGCTTGCCACGGGTCTGTGAAGCTGTAACACGGCAGCGCGGCCAGCGACAACGAAGCCTTCAGGAAGCTCTGATTCAGTCGCGGCGCTCTCGAACGAGCCGAACCTCGGCCGGGGTTCAGCCCCTGCCAGAGCTAAGCCCGTCAGAACGGCAGGCGTAGCTCCAGCACGCCGCTGCCCGTGAGGCGGGGCACACTCAGCACACGTTCACCGTTCAGCGTCACGATCCGCCGCGCGGGGTAGACGAGCACCCCAGCCCCGGGAACCAGCTGGAGACGCCCCAGATCGATCACGTAGTCGAGGCGTAGCGTGCCCCCCACCGTCGTCTTTGCATGGGACGCGGGGGACCAGTCTGCGGGTGCTTCAGCGCTCAGACGATTCAGTTGTGTGCCGAGCACGATGCACAGAGCCACGTCAGCACAAGCCGCCGCCTCGACGCCCGCGCGCCACACGCGCACCGACACCTGATCAGGCTCGGAAGCGGCAAGAGCGCTTCCCAGCACGAGCCCGAGCGCGATCGGACCGGCGAGCGTGCGCCCGCCGCGCAGGCGCAGGCCCAGAGCTCCTGGAGCCTCGGTGGCCCACAGCTCCGCTTCGCCCCCCGCACCGACGTGCCACGGGCGCGCCGTGGGTGCTCGCGGATCGGGCACCGGCGTTCCAGCGGCTGGTGGCGCGGGTCGCGCAGGTACCGGGGCTGAAAACGGTGCGCGGACGGGAACAGGCCATGCCGAGGGGGAGTCGGATGCTACGGCGGTCAGCGGTGCCGCCTGAGGCACCGGCTGTGGCTCCGGCGCCGGCTGGAGCGCGCGCTCTGACTCCGGTGCCGGCTGGGACTGTGGCTGGGACCCTGGCTGGGACTTCGGCTCGACGGGGGACGGTGTCGCGGCGGGGGTGACGGCATCGACGAGAGCTAGCAGCGCATCCACGCGAGCTCGCCCTGGGCTGGGGAGCGGTGCTGCGGCCACACGCTCGGAAGCGCCGGACCGAAACTTGACTTGACCGGTTCCGCCGGGGCAGGTCAGGTGCAGCTCGCCGTCTTCGAGTCCCTTCACCAGCAGATCCGCGTGCGTCCGTGCTTCGACGCTGGCGCGTTCGTCCTCCGAGAGTGCCGAGCACTCGATCACGACCCTCGGGGTCGCCCGAGCGTCCGGGGTCCCCGCCAGCGCGAGCACCAAAATCTGCCCGCCGAGCCTCGCATTTTTCCACATGGGAACCTGATTCGAGCGGGATGCTATCATGGCGCTCCCTCGGGTCCTGCGGAGACCGGGGGAACTTTCGTCCCTCCGCACTGCTCGAGCCATCGCCCAGCGGTTCCTAATTCGCAAAGCGCGTCATCATGTCACGACCCCTCAGCCCAGCGGAGGCCCCTCTTGGGGATCGGAGGCGAGCGTACCTGCCGGTCGCCGAAGCGCCGAGCACCGGCTCGCCCCCCGACGAGGCGCTGGGCAACGACGCTTGGCCACTGCGCGACGAGGTGTTCGGTCTCGTCTATGCACAGATGCGAAGCTTGGCCGGGCGCGCCCCGGATTTGGATGACCTGGTGCAAGCCGCCGCCGAGCAGGCGCTACGGGCGCTGCCAGCGTTCGAAGGTCGCTCGGCGCTGGCCACCTGGACATTTCGGATCTGCTACCACACGCTCTTGAACGAGCGACGCTGGTACAAACGCTGGCTGCGCCGCTTCACGTTGACGAGCGACGGCACGTTGCCCGATCCGGAAGACGCGCGCCCCGGAGCGAACGACACGTTGGAGCTGGTCGAGCGCGCTGCTCACCTGCGCGCGGCGCTCGAGCGCGTGTCTCCAAAGCGACGCGCCGTGGTGATCCTGCACGATCTGGAAGGGCTGTCGCTCGGCGAGGTCGTCGAGATCGTCGGCGCCAACGTGCTCACGGTGCGTTCCCGCTTGCGCGACGGCCGCCGCCGGCTGTTCGCGGAGCTAGCCAACGACCCCTATTTCGGTGCATCTCTCACGGCCCCACTTTCCACAGAGGAGGCGAGTTGACGACCGACCGCTGCACTACCCGCGAATCCCAGCGTCTGGCGCGCATGAGGGCCGCTTGGCAAGCGGACAGGCCGGGCGCCAACGAGATCGGACGCGCGCGAACCCGCTGGGTGGTCGCCCAAGCGCGCCTGCGCACCCCGCGCACGGTCCCCCGCGCACTCGTGATCGTCGCGGTGCTCTTCGGTGCGGCGGGGGCGCTGGCAGCGACCGGCACGCTCGAGTGGACGCGGCAGCTCGACGCTCCAACCACGCCCCCCGCCCCCCCCGAAGGACCCGTGCCCGCAGCCGCAACCAGACCCGCGACCGCACCCGCGACCGTGCCCGCAGCCACCGCGACCACGCCCGTGCCCGAACCTACGATCGTGGCCGCACCCGCGACGGTGGCCACGCCTACGAACGTGGCCGCACCCGCGACCGCGGCCGAGCGTAGGACCGCGACCACGCCCGTGCCCGTGCCCGAACCTGCGATCGTGGTAGCACCCGCGACGGTGGCCGCGCCTACGAACGTGGCCGCGCCTACGAACGTGGCCGCGCCTACGAACGTGGCCGCGCCGGTGACGTTGGCCGCGCCGGTGACATCGCCCGCGCCCTCCGCAGAACCCGACGGGGCTTGGCGACGCGCGGCCGAAGCGCTGCGGCGCGGAGACGACCGGCGAGCGACGGCGGCCCTGCAAGAACTCGAGAGCAGTCCGGATGCGTATACGCGGGACACGGCGGCGCTCGCCAAAGCCCAGCTCGACGTGGCCGCGGGCCGCTGGGATCAGGCGCGCCCAGTGCTCGAGCGGATCGCCAGCGGTGGCGCGACGCCGCTGCTCAGGCGCCGGGCGCACGAGGTGCTCGCGCAACGGCCGTGAGCAGAGAAATCTGCGCCGCCGAGTGCTCGCTCGACTCCCGACCGGAGACCAACCAAGCATGAGGATCGATGGGATTGGGTCGCTGGGTGTTTGGGTAACGGTGGGGCTCACGCTGGGAGCCTGCAAAGAGCAGGAGCTCGGATTCACGGACGCCGGGACGACTGCGGACGGGGCCGCCTCGACTGGGTCGGGGGCAGACGCTGGCGGCACGGCTTCTGATAGCGGCACGGCTTCTGATAGCGGCACCGCCTCTGACGACGGCACGACCTCCGGGGGCGGCACGGCGTCTCACGGCGGCACGGCGTCTCACGGCGGCACGGCGTCTCACGGCGGCACGGCGTCTCACGGCGGCACCGCCTCTGACGGAAGCGCGGCGGAGGGTGGGACCGGCACGACCAGCACCACAGCGGCCAATGGGGGTATCGGAGGCAGCGGTGGCACGACGGTGTCCGGCGGCGCCGGGGGCGCGCCCGAAGACCCGGGCTGCGCGCTGCCGGCGGGGCGACGCCTGTTTGCGGGCTCCTTCGCCAGCTGCGTGCTCGACGAAGAGGGAACGCCGCGCTGCTTCGGCCAGGACGAGTGGGAAGAGCCCACGACGACCGCTCCGGTGGTGGACATAGCGATCAACCAGGAAGGTGCCTGCGCGCTGCAAGACGACTGCGCGGTCAAGTGCTGGGGCAGCGAGGGTATGCTGGCGAAGACGCCACCGACTGGCGCGTTCAGTGCGATCGCAACCGCCGAGTTCGGTGCGTTCTGTGCGCTCGACCTCGACCACCACGTGCAGTGCTGGGGGCCGCCAGCGGCCTCCGCCGATCTGCCGGACGACGAGCTCTACGCAATCGCGGGGGGGGAAGTGGGTCTGTTCTGCGGGCTCGATGCTGGCAAGAACCCCATCTGCTGGGACAGCGTCGTGGGTGTCCCGGTCCCCACTCCCGAAGGGCCGTTCGAGTCGCTCGCTCCTGCCGACCACGTGTGCGGGCTCGGCGTCGACGGCTCCGTGAGCTGTTGGGGCAACGACTACTACGGGGCCACCGCAGCGCCCGAAGGCAGCTTTACCAGGCTGGTGTCGAGCCACGTGCACAGCTGCGCGCTCGGCGAAGACGGCACCGCCGCCTGCTGGGGCGGGCTATACTTCAACGAAGAGTCTCCTGACCTGATCGCCCCCCCCGCTGAAACGTTCACGTCGATCGTGACCGGAATCGCCCACGTCTGCGGCCTGACGCCGAACGGCAGTGCAAAGTGTTGGGGTTACGGGACCCCCGAGCGCGACAACGGCACACTGCCCGACTTGCAGCAGGCGAGTCCGCCCGACGCAAGCTTCGCCGAGATCGCCGCTGGCTACTGGCACACCTGTGGTCTCAGCGCCGACGGCACCGTGACCTGTTGGGGTGACGTCAACCTCTGAGCCGCTCTAAGCCCCCACGGCTTTGACAAGCTCTCGGGCGGCAGGCGACACTCGCGCGCGATGCACCTGCCGCCCGTCGTTACGCTCGAGCGCCTGGGCCGCACGCGCGACCAGATCCACGGCGCCTTGCAAGAAGGCGTGTCCGTTGCGGAGCTCGCGCAGCAGGCGGGCATGTCTCCGTCCTACTTTCTGCGCGCCTTTCGCGAAGTCTTCGGCGACACGCCGCACGCCTACCTGCTCGAGCTTCGCCTCGAACGCACGCCGAGTGCTGGCGCGGGGAAGCTCGATCACCGAAGCCTGCTTCGAGAGCGGTTACTCGAGTGTCGGTTCGTACTCCGCGCTGTTCGCTCGAGGCTTTGGCGTCAGCCCCAAGTACCGGCGACAGCGCGTGCGCTGTCTGGTGCAAGCGCCCGAGCTCTGGCCCGCGATCTGGGCAGCCTGACAGAGAGACGGTAATCGGCACACCGCTACCAGGGGTTCAAGGCCTTTCCGGACGGCAGCGTCGCCTACCCGGGCCAAGGCTCGAGCAACCAGTCCGCGCGCATCGCCCGCTGCTGCCGTGTGAAGGTTGAATCCTCTTGATCTCCTGACCCGGCGCACCGACCCTCGAAGGGCATGGACATCGACGAGTCAGCCTGGCCGCTCGTGACGATGCAATGGGAGGGCATCCCGACCGACACCGAGTTGACGCGGTTCCTGGCGCGTGTCGACGGCTGGCTCGATCGCGGGGAGCGCTTTGGCCTGTTGGTGGATCCCTGTGGCTCAGGCGTGCTGACCCCCGAGCAACGGGTCCGCACGATCGGGCACATGAAGGCGAATGCAGAGCGTACTTCGCGCCTTTTGGTGCAAGCGATCGTGATTCGAAGCCGGGTCCAGCGCACGCTGTTCTACGGCATCAATCTCGTGTTCCCCAACCCGTTCCCTAGCAAGGTGTTCGCTGACGAGGGCCCCGCACGCCAGTGGATTCAGAGCGAGCTCGCAAGACCGTGACACGAACCGCCAATGCTTCAGGCTCCAACATGGCCTTCAGACTCCCCTGGCCCTCAGGCGTCCAACGCTTCACGCAGTTTTCGCTTTAGCGCTTCGGGCGTCAACGGTTTTTGCAGGAAGGCAACCCCGGCGTCCAACACGCCATGATGGACGACCGAGTCGTCGGTGTACCCGGACGTGTAGACCACCTTCATCTCCGGGCGCGTAGGCCTCAGGCGTTCAGCCAACATCCTACCGGACATGCGCGGCATGACCACGTCCGTCAACAGCAAGTGGATCTTGGCCGTATAACCCTCTGAGATCAACAGCGCTTCCCCCGCATTGGTCGCCTCCAGCACATTGTAGCCCGCGCGACGCAGTACGGTCCGCGTGAGCGAGCGCACCTGTGGATCGTCCTCGACGAGCAGCACCGTCTCGTGACCCCGCAGCTCGGCGGTGGCTGCCGTCGGCTCGGGTTCTTCGGAGACGCTCGCGTCGCTCCGCCGAAAGTAAACTTTGAATGTGGTGCCGCCCCCAGGCTCGCTGTAGACCCAGATGTGGCCGCCGCTCTGCCGGACGATGCCGTACACAGTCGCCAGACCCAAGCCCGTGCCCGCTTCCTTCGTCGTGAAAAAAGGCTCGAAGATTTGGGCCCTGGTCTCCGGACTCATGCCTTCGCCCGTATCCGAGACCGCCAGCAACACGTGCGGGCCCGGCACGACGTCGGGGTGCTGAAGCGCATAGGAGGCGTCCAGCACGACTTCGGCAGTCTCGAGCGCAAGATCACCTCCGCGCGGCATGGCATCACGTGCGTTGACGACGAGATTCATCACGATCTGTTCGATCTGCCCCGGGTCAGCTCGGATCTTACTGAGCTCGTTCGCGGTCAGAAGCGACAGCTGGATGCCTTCACCGATCAATCGCCGCAGCATGTTTTCCATGCCCAAGAGGACCGTGTTCAGGTCGAGCACCTTCGGCTGCAGCACCTGTTGCCGACTGAAAGCGAGTAACTGACGCGTGATCTCGGCGGCCCGTTCCGCGGCACGCTTCACTTCCTCGATGTCCAAACGGGCTGGATCGTTGGGTCGGAGCGACCCCAGAGCCAGTTCGCTGTAACCAAGGATGACCGAGAGCATGTTGTTGAAGTCGTGCGCAACTCCTCCGGCCAGCTTGCCGATGGCCTCCATCTTCTGCGATTGGCGCAGGCGCGCCTCGATCCGCTCCCGCTCGACGACTCGAAACGCCAGATCGTCCAGCAGCAGGTTCAGGGCGATGGCGAAGCGCGTCGGAAGATCCTCGAGATCAGGCTCCTTCGACACTGGCACGCGCACGCTCGGATCCCCCCCCGAGGCGGCAGCCATCACGGCGAAGATCTCCTCCAACTTCGGCGCGCCTTCCATAAGTCGAGCGTAGCAGAAGTCGGCGATGCCACCCCACTCATCACTCCGTTCGCTGCATCCCCGCAGTGTGCGCTCACTACCATTGCCTCACCGCGCCCCCACACCACCCCACCACTGTACGGCACCGTTCCCCAGACACTTTCTTGGCCCAAACGCCGGCGGCCCGTGACAATTCCAGCCGATAATCGCCATGCATTACGAAGCCTTTTCTCCTAGTGTTTTCCGCCCCATCGCTCCCCCACTCTGGTACGTGTCCGATGGGGACATCACCGTTGGCCCCGTGCCCACGCGACTCCTGCTGCGCGGCCTCGAACACGGGCGCGTGCCCGACGACTGTTGGGTCCGTGCATCTGGCGGCGACTGGCGCAATGTGCACGCGGTGCGCGAGGTCGCCGCGTTGGGTGGTAAAGTGGGGCCACGACTGCCGACGGAAGAGCAGCTCGTGGAGTGGGCAAGTCCCGCCGCTCGCGTGCGCGACGAAGAAGAGCTCGCGCACCAACTCACCTGGCTCGCACTGGTGGCTACGGGAGCCGAGAGCGGCCTGTTCCACTACCGCGCTCCCCGCTCGCGCTGGTTTGTGACGCGCTCCGTTGTCGGGGCGATGCCCCCGGACCTGCTCGGTAGAGTGTTGCGGGACTGGGACCCGCTGCTCGAAGCAGCACGCCTCGGCCGCCCCGTGCTGGGGCCGCCGTACGGTCCCCTCGAAGACGCCCTCGCCACCCGCATGGCCACCAGTCAGGGCGGCGTCGGCGCAGCCGCCATGGTTCCCATCTTCTGGCGCGGGACGCTGCGGGGCATGCTCGAACTCTCGCGTCCTGGCCACGCTTTCCGCCGCGAAGACCTGAAGACCGCCGAGCGCATTGCCCAGCGCACCCTCGCACGACAAGCGAACTGATTGTCAAGCCGCGCGCCGAGCGTCGACGCAAACGGCCCGACTACCCGGCTCTGCTAAAGCCTGCGCCGCAAGGTTCCAGCACTCCGAGTGGCCCAAGCGCTATGAGATGCCGAACTTCGAGATTGAACAGCGCCGTGTGGAGTCGTACGCGGGACATCCCCGTGGTGTGCTGGAGCGTTGCCGCATTGCAGTAGCCGCCCGAGCGGACGAGCTCCAGTAATAGCTTCTCGTCCGCAGAGAGTGGTGCATCCTTATTGCGGCCCTGTCCTGCCGATCCACCTTGAGTCGACTGCAGCCCGTCTCCTGAGCTGCTCGTGGCCGCCGCCTGCTCAGCGCCGCTGGTACGAGACCCACTGTGGGTCGACCCAGTCGGGGTCACCGCCCTCCTGGTCGATTCGGTGAGATCCCTTGCACCACCAGTTTCCGTAGCGCGGCCTCCTGGGGAAAAGGCACCCGCGCCGTCGCCGGCCGTGGCATCGACGCTTGTGGTGCTGCTTCGCGTGTCGCCTCGTTCGATGGCATCGCACTCGGCGGCCGCTTCGGGTTCCGATGCTCCATGGTGCACCGACCCACGGTGGGTCACCGACCCGCGGTGGGTCACCGACCCGCGGTGGGTCACCGACCCACGGTGGGTCGCGTCGGGCCCCCCCCACTCGGGCGCCGCCCCCGCGGCCATGGCGGGACCGTCGGCCGTCGCTGGCCCCTCGGCCGTCGCGGGCCCTGCCGCCGTCGCGCTCCCCTCGGCCGTCGCAGGCCTTGCCGCCGCCGCGCCCCCGACGCTCCTCAGGTGAGCGATGGCAGCCTGGGCGACGGCAGTGAGGGCTTCCGCGTCCGTCAAGTCCGGTCCAGCTTCGGCACGCGCGACCTCCATGGCGCGTTTCAGGAGAACCAAGACCTCCACCGGGACATTGAGCATGGAGTTCGTGAAATCGGCCTCGGCTTGCGTCTCGCCCCCGCGCGATTGGGAGCGGGGGGTTCCGCTGGCGGCAGCCACGCGCAACTCCAGCGCTCGCATGGATAAGCACCGCCCAAGTTCTAGCCACAGCTGCTCCGTCTCCGGCTTCGCCACGCGCGTCACCTCTCGTACTCGCGAGTAGATCAGTTCGCCAGACGTCAGCGCTGCATCGAGGAGAGGCAACTCCCGGAGCGCTCGACCAATTCGAACTCGCTCGCGAATCGCGCGCGCGCTGAGACCCAGTCGCACGCGCGCGAATGTGTATATGTCCCCATAGGCCAGCAGCAGGGCGGAGCAGCTGGCCATTCCGTCGGCCAGATCTGCCAAGTAGCGGCAAATCAAGCCGTCTGCCATGCGCTGTGAGAGGAGCAAGCGCTTGAGCTCACTGATCAAGTCAATGACATCGAGTGCCGGCCGATACTCTTCCGTGTTCATCAACCGATAATAAGACCCACTCCTCGAATGTCTCCCCGCAGATCGCACGAAACTTTCGCGAGCCGCGTGCCGATAAGACCAGAGACCCAAAGGTGCAAAACTCCGGCACGAGCCAACGGCACGCTGCCTAACACTGGACTCAGATCGAGAGGGGGACTAACGCGCGACGAGGCACGAGCTCCGTCCGGGGCAAGAAGTGCGAGAAGCAGCTCACGTTGGAACGAGTTTGGAACGCTTCAGTGTGTGCTTTGGAAGGAACGCCGAAATGAACTTTGGGACAAACGGCGGGTTCATTGAGCTGCAGGAGCACGTTGTGATGTCGGACGCTCCCCACCCGTGACGACCACATGCAGGGTGAAAGTCCGTCCATGCCCGGTTCTCGCGCGACGCTACGTCCGAGAACGCGAAGACCCTCACGACGCGAGCCGAGCGGCCACTCGGCTCACGCGACCTGTGTACCGTCGAGTTCGGCGCCAACCAAGTGTGCAGAGACGTCCCAGAAGGTAGACTCAGCAAGCGCCATCGACACCAGCAAGCGCCGTCGGCAGCAAAGCGTCAGCAAGCGCCGTCGACACCAGCAAGCGCCGTCGGCACCAAAGCGTCAGCAAGCGCCGTCGACACCAGCAAGCGCCGTCGGCACCAGCAAGCGCCATCGACACCAAAGCGCCAGCAAGCGCCGTCGACACCAGCAAGCGCCGTCGACACCAGCAAGCGCCATCGACACCAGCAAGCG
>JAICQQ010000414.1 GCA_025937785.1 Polyangiaceae bacterium | reverse complement strand
GCGTGGCGCGAAGAAGCGGTACTCCTTCGTAGTTTCCGTGGGAGCGCCCCCGCTCGAGTGACCGATGCCCTGCACCATGCGCGAGACACGCACGTCGTTCAGGTCGTAGTCGGACGCTTCCACGACACCTGATGAAATGAGTTTAGCTGCGACCTCGTCGAACTCGGCACGGGCCTCCTTCTCGGAGACAGAGGCGCCATCGCGTACGCGCGAGAGCTCTACGTCCGTCGCTTCGAACGTGTCGTTCGATGCGTCGTACTGAACTCGTATCCGCTCGGTAGCCGCGGGTTGCAGCGCTCTCGACATTGGCAACGCGGTAGCGTGTCTCACGCGCCTCCAGGTGATGACTGTGGCTTCGACGCACTGTGCGACACAGGTAAACCCTCGTCGCTCATGCCGAACGCGGTGGCAAACCTGTCGACGTATTGGGGGAGGACGGAGAGCCGGCGCACCAGCTCGGGGAGGATCTGTTCTTCGGAGAAGGTGTCGCCCCGCATTTCTTCTTGGTTCTGGAGCGGCTTCAGGGCTTGGGTTTCGAGCGAGCGCTCGCGGCTGTCCCAGAACATGGGCGCAGCTTCGGGCGAGACGCTGGGTGTGGTAGCGATGAGCCCGTTCCACGCGACGTCGAGGATGGTCATGGAGTTGCGGTGCATGGGTCGAGTCAGGGCCCCGGAGCGACGGGCGGGACCGAGGCCGCTGCCGCCGACGCCGATCGAAATGGCGCGCCCGTCTGCGTAGGCGTGCGAGGGGTGATGGCAGGTAGCGCAGGCGACGTCTCGGTCTCCGGAGAGGATGGGGTCCCAGACGCCCACAGCTGCGAGGTTCACGTTGTTCACGCTTCCTCCGTGCACCCCACGGCACGGAGATCGCTGCCACTGCGAAGACGGGGCACTGCTTGCCGTCGCACGAACGTACTGAGTCGTTGCTTAGGTGGGGACGAAGGCGTGGGGTCGCACGTATAAACAGGCGACGCCGCTCGTGGGCTCGGAACGCAACGAAAGGAAGCTGGTGAATGCACATCGACAGAATGGTGACGGGCGTGCTTGTGGCCGGGGGCCTCGCGCTCGGCTGCGGCGGAAATCAGGCGAGCTCAGCAGGGCCCACGGTCGTAAGTCCGGAGAGCTCGAGCCCTGGCTCGATGCCAGGGTCCGCCCCCGTCGCTTCGGCCCCGACCACGCCGGGTGAAGAACCTGTCGCAACGGGCGGGTCCGATCCCAAAGCGATCTGCGACAGGGCGGCGAAGCCAGCAACGAGCAGCGTCGGGAGCGTGGGCGACGGGATGGCATCGGCGGCGCTCGGGCCGCTTCCGAAGCACGGTTTCGTGGCGACCAGCAGCGCTCGCAACGCGAAAGAAGGTTCCGCCAAGGAGTACGGCATGGCGGACTTGAAAGCGCTCTCTGGCAAGAGCCAATGGGAGGAGCTGATTCAGCACATTGAAGACGTGCCTCCCGGCAAGCGCGATGCGGAGTGGGACGCCTTGCTGGAACGCGCCGCGACGGAGCTCCTGACGCTGCACTCGAACAGCTCGGGTTACGCGGCGTTCCGCAGCGCGGAGCTGTTGGTCGAGCGCTACCCGGCGCTCACCAAGAGCGAGCGCTTCATGGCCAAGCGCTATGAGGTTTCGACGGTTGCGTTTCAGAGTTGCCTGACCGAAAGCTACGACGCGAGCGAATGCCTGCGCTCGATGCAGGACTTTCTGAAGGTTGGGTCTCCGCCGCCGGACGTCGCCTTTCGATTCGGCAAGCTCGTGCGGGGCAAGCTCAATCACCACCTCGCAGTGCCGTTTTTCCACCGCGGTCTTCAAGGCAAACCGGTGAACGCGCCCGAATGTGCGGACCAGGATCTGGGCCTCGCCGTCAAGTCGGGGCTCGCGCTGCCGCCGGCCGATGAGAACGCGCGGCTCGCGCGCGACATCGCCGGCGAACGCTGCTTCGGCGTGCTCGAAAGCGCAATCGTCGCGCAGCTCACGGCCCGCGGCAGCGACAGTTTCGACGCCAAGAACATCTGCGAGGTGTTGAAAGCCAAGGGTGCCCTGTGACGAGCGACCGGCACCGGTCGGGGTGGGTCGCGCCGGTCGGGGTGCTCGGGCTGCTCGCAGGGCTCGCTGGCGCCTGTGCTGGTACGGGCGCATCGCAACCGGCGACGCAGCCGCGGAACAGCCCGGAGGATCGTGAAGTCGCCACGGGCAAGGAGCCGACGACCTTTCAGCGCTCGCGCTCGCTCGGCCATTACTCGACCTTGGATGGGAAGTCCGGCGTGACCCTCGATCGGCGGACCGAGGTGATCAAGGCGAGGCTCGATGGCTCGAACGACGTGAAGGTGTTGGCCGCGAGCGGCGGTCCGCAGGGAACCACCGAGTATCGAAGCGACGACGGCGCCATCTGGCTGAGAGTGGACGAGCACGGTAGCGTGCTCTTGTTCCAGGGGCCCGAGCAGAAGGAAGGCGTCGAGGTCGTTCACGACGCGGACGCCGAACCACTCGACTGAACCTACCGGAGCGATGCGATGGCAGATTCGCGACACCCGGACTACGGTACTGCCCAGAAGTGTCGACGCCGGGGCCCACCTTGATGTTCCTTGACTCCAGCTCCCAACCGCTCGTGCGCCTGGAGCGAAGGGCACGCCAGCTCGTGCCGCAGCTTCTTCTACTTGGCCTGGTGATGTTTGGTTGCACGTCGCCCGTCGTCGAGCGTGAGCCGAGCGTGGTGTCACGGCCCCGACGTGGCGAGGGCGACAGCGCGCTCGTCGTGCTCTACGACTCGCGCTCCTGCGCGCTCACCATCCGCGACCGCAACGGAAAGCTCCAGGATCGGCTCGTCGAGCTCGAGCGGGTGACACCGATCGACATGACGCGCGAAACCCCAAGTGCCAGCTGGTATGTGCAGAACTCGGGATATCCCTCGCAGCTCGCCACGGTGATCGCGCTACCACCGGGCCGTTACGCAGTGGTTTCCCACACGACGACTGAAGACTGGGGCGAACGCGAACGCGAACGCGGCGCGGCGCGCGGGGAGACCGATTGCAGTTCGCCGGATGCCCCCCGCACGCTCTCGCTGCCGTTTCGCATCGAGCCCGCGCAGCTCACCCTACTCGCGCTGCCAACGGGAGCGATGAACTTCGACGATCTGCGTCGACTCTCTGCGGCTTTGCACGAGCCGACCACCAAGGCCGCGCTCGCAAGCTGGCTTCCCGCGATCGCGAGCACGGCTCGCCAGCGCCACGTGGCACTCGCTGCCAAGCACCGGGAGCGCCGCGACGGCTACGACGTGTACCAGAACTGCGACGGTAGAGTGGCGATCGTCCACAACGAGGGCGCGCCTTTCGCTTGGTACGAAAACTGGGACGACAAGCCCGAGCGTGAGCGTTTTCGCGCACGCGCGCGGCCGCCCGTGGATTCCGTTCACGCCACGGGCTTCGGCAGCGGTTGCGTGCTCGATTTGGCGTTCCACGTTCTTCTGTCGAACCGAGCCGAGCTCGGGCGCGCGATGGATGCAGCCGGGGCATTCCTCGTGCGCGAGAACCTTTTCGGCGAGATCGACCTGCAGGTGACGCCAGTGCCCGTGCACCTCTGAGTTCAGCTACTGGCCACGCGGCTTGTGCGGATCCCTTTCAAGAATGGCATTCGCCGGGTCGTGAATAACAGCCGCCCGTTGCTTCCTTGTCGCTTTGATTCAACCGCCTACTCCCGTTTTCCGGAGTGTCCTCGACGAACGATGTGCTTGTCCTGCACGGCCTGAGCGATTCACGAAACCCAAACGCTGCGATCTGCGACCGGCAGAAGTAAACTGTATTCCTTGGCGTAAACTGGCGTTCTTGGCGGTGAAGCAGACCTTTCCGACCGCCCCGACCGCCCCGGACCTACTGGATGCCGGGATGCCGGATGCCGGCATAGGTTAACCCCAATGCGACATTCCGTCAGCTGAGCTGAGGAGCAGAAAGTACTGGAAGGAGCCCTTTCGTCTGTGTTTGTCTCTTGTTGCCAAACACGAAACAACCAAACGAAAGGCAACTCCCAGTGCGGATAG
>JAICQQ010000334.1 GCA_025937785.1 Polyangiaceae bacterium | reverse complement strand
GCGCTCCGGCCATTGGGAATGCCGCTCTCTGCAAGCTGCCGCTGACGAGCTCTCGCTTCAGCTCCAGAGAGACGACGAAGAAGAACACCGTCATCAGCGCGTCGTTGACCCAGTGGCGAACGGAACGCGTGAACTCGAGGTTCCCGAAGTGAAATCCCGCCGGCGTTTCCCAGAAGGCGGAGGCTGACACGGCAAGCGGCGAGTTCGAGACCACCAGGGCTACGACCGTCGCGAACAAAAGCAGCGCACCCGCCACGGATTCGACCTTGAGGAATCGTCGAAGGGGGCGTGTGAACCGGTTGGCGAACTCGTAGGGAAGACCCTCACGATCGGTGGGCATGGTTCCTCCTAAACACGGTGCGCGTCCGTGCGCAGTCGCTCGTTACCCCTGCGACGCAGCGAGCGGCCAGGGTCGGACTCACCGTTCGCTCCATGCTCTCTCCCCGACCGATGGCTCAGCGGACAGGTGCAGAGTCAGCTGCGGCCGGCACCGATTCGGTCGGCGATATCCGCGTGCAACTCGCCCCGAAGCGATTCCACCCGCCAGCCATCGACGTCGATGACGACCAGGGTGACGGCCTCGATCGCCTGCCCTGCGAGGCGGCCACGGTTCGGCCGCGAAGCGTCTCGTCTGAAGCCTCATGGTGGGCTCTCCTTCTGCCTGAAACATGGGATCGGATGCAAAGGATAACCACCGCTGGCACCAGCTCTGGTCTTGGGCAAGGCGAGTAGAATGGCCCGGACCCGGGACGTTCGCAGTGTCCCTCGACAGAGGGCGCCCACTCGCCGCCACCTGCGGGACGGGATCTAGAGACAAAATGCGTCCGTGAACTTCAGGGCCAAGTCAGACAAGGACCGCAACCTGATCGGCCATTGACCGGGCTTGGGCTCACCAATCTTCCTCGCCTCGTTCGAAAGGTGAGCGATCAAGAGTGCGTCGAGGCGTGCCGCGGGAAGGCAGCGATGACGCGCCCACGGCCACTTCACATCGACGAGGGCGTCACAGCGCTTGGCAGCTCGCCCAGGCCGGCTCGCGCCCAGCCGTCGAGAAGCAGGCGAGTGCTCAAGAACGGCGCGAGAGCACGCTCGACGCGGTCGCGCTCGGCTTCGAGAGTGTGGTGGATAAAACGTTGGGTCGCCGGCTCGTCCTCGTCGAGCGCCTTCGTCAAGACAGCGTCCCACTCGGCCTCGAGATCGATGCGGCACCTCCTCCCATCGCCCACGTCGCGCAAGCGATGCAGGCCGCGCACGTTCTTGGCCACACAAACCATCGTGAGCAACCAATCGACAGCAGCCACGTCTCCTGGCCGCGTGGATAGTTCGAGAAACGCTTCAGCGAGCTCATTTCTGCGTGCGCGCTCATCGAGGGCGCGATCGATGTGCTCCCAGAGAGGGGCTCGCTTCCCAGCCAACGTCACGTCGCGTTCGAGCGGACCTTCGACTGGGTACCCGAGCCACTCTGCGAGTGATTCCCTCCAAGCGGGCCACCCTTTTTCTTCGAACAAGGTGGCGAGCCGGTCATCCCAAGCGGCGTCACTCGCGACGAGCGCTTCGAGCGCCTCGCGCTGTGGCGCCGACAAGTCGTTCGGTGAGCGCGGCGCTGGCTCGTTCGAAGCGCGATGGCCAAGGACAGCGCGCTTACGTCGCGATCGAGCGCCTCGACGTAGAACGAGAGCTGCCCGAGATCGGCGGGCTTGAACTTGTCGACCTTCAGCTCAAATTCTGACTGCCTTGATGTCTCGGGCTGAGAAACGCAAGTCCATGTAAACACGTATGAAATTCTGTTAACCGCCGGGGCGACCTGGCTCAGACCGATTCGAAGCGAGTCCTCGGCAAGGCCCTGCCCAATCTCGAGCTGGCTTCGATCACCACCGAACGACGTCCACGCCGAGCTGGGTCATGAGGGCGGTGTTGCCGAGGGCGAGCTCGTGCCCCGCCACCTTGCCGCGGACGCCGATGCCCGTTCCCGAGTCGAACTCCTCGGCTTGGTCGCCCGCCGCGAAGGCTGCGAACATGCGCTGTACCGTCGCCAGCTCGCTGTGATCACCGGCTGTCATGGCGCCTGCTCCTGTTGAAGGTTCGCAAAGAGCACATTGAGCCCTTCGGCCATCGTTGGATGGGTGAGGATGGCGTCACGAAGTGCTGTGTACGGCAGTCCAGCGAGCATCGCTGTCTGGACGACGGCGATCACCTCACCCGCGTCTGCTCCCAGCATCGTGAAGCCCAGGATGCGGTCGCTCTTCGTGTCGATGAGCGCCTTCATGAAGCCGCGCGTCTCACCGATCGCGCGGGCTCGGAGGACCGACGTCATCGGGAGACGCACCACCCGAACATCGAGTCCGAGTCGTCGCGCGTCCGTTTCGCTGAGCCCGACGCGCCCGAGCTCCGGATCGATGAATGCGCAGTACGGGACGAGCCGGTCGCGCGTGGTTCGCGCCTTCCCGGCGAGGTTGTCGCGAACGACACGAAAGTCGTCGAAGGCCACGTGCGTGAACTGCGGGCTGCCCGCGCACTCGCCCATCGCCCACACCTCGGGCGCCGTCGTCCGCAGGCGGTCGTCGACCTTGATGAACCCGCGGGGATCGCGATCGATCCCCGCGACCTCGAGCCCGATCTCCCGCGTGTTCGGCGTGCGTCCTGCGGCGACGAGCAGGTCGGAGCCGTCGAGCACCCGCGCGCCAGATGCTGTTCGAAGCTGCAGGCGAACGGCATCTCCTGATCGTCCCTCCACGGCGTGCGTCTCGGCCCCACGGATGACCTCGATTCCGTCTTGCTCGAAGATTGCGTGGACGGCCTCGGCGACATCGGGGTCCTCCCGCGGCAAGAGCTGTGCTCCGCGCTGCACGATCGTGACCTTGCTGCCGAACCGCCGAAATGCCTGTGCCAGCTCGACGCCGACGTAGCCGCCGCCCAGCACGATGAGGTGCGCTGGGAGGTGTCCGAGCTCGAGCGCCCCGACGTGCGTCAGCGGCTCGGCCGCGGTCATGCCCGAAACGTCGGGGATGGCGGCGTGCGTTCCGAGATTCAAGAAGACGCGCTCACCGGCGATGCGCCGAACGCCGCCCCGCGCGAGGTGAACCTCGATGGTACGAGGCGCCACGAAGCGGCCTTCGCCAAGGACGAACTCGATTCCCGGAGCGGCGAAGCGCTTGCGGTGGATCTCGATCATGCCCTCGACCATCTCGCGTTTGCGCTGGCGCACGCCCGCCATGTCCGTGGTGGCCTGCGTCGCCCGGATGCCGTAGCTCGACGCGTGCTGTACGAGGTCCGCGACCTTGGCGCTCCGGATGACGTTCTTGCTGGGCAGGCAGGCGATGTTGGGGCAGGAGCCGCCGACGAGCTCTCGCTCGATGACGATCGTGGGCCGGCCCTGCTTGGCCAGCTCCCAGGCGATGTACTTGCCCGCCTCGCCTCCGCCGAGGACAACGTTCTCGATCTTCTCGACCGCACTCATGAGCGTGGCCTCGTGAGGCGCTTCCGGGCGGAGCGCGCCCGCGAACGGCTACTCGACCCATCACCCTCCGGGTCCGTACGAGGGAGTTCGCCCGACCGAGCGCGCAGAGAGTCTTCCTCCAGGGGAACAGCTCGTCCTCCTTCGCTCTCCCAGCGCTCGATCGCGGCGCGGTCTGCCGCGACATTGACGACGATGCTCTCGCTCATACGCCTCCGCCTCGGCTCTGGTCCTCGTGAACCGTTCCATCTGGAAGCGGAATGAACTCGACGTCGTCGCCCGGCACCCTCGGAAACCGCCCTTCCTTCCAGTCCTGCTTGGCCTGCTCGAGCCTCTCCTTCGAACTCGAGACGAAGTTCCAGTCGATGTAGCGCTTGCCCTCGAGGGGAGCCCCGCCGAGCAACACGATTCTCGTGGCGCGTTCCGCCCGAAGGGTGACATTCGCCTCCTTCGCGAAGACCAGCATGCGCCCGGCTTCGGCAGGTGCAGCACCACAACGTAGAGCGCCATCAACCACGTAGACCGCGCGCTCCTCGTGTTCGCTCGTGAGCGCGATCTCGCTGTCGGCCGGCATGTCCGCGTCCACGTAGAAGAGCGGAGACAGGACCTCGACGGGCGCGGTCATGCCGTACGCCGAACCGGCGAGCACGCGGAGCTGGACGCCTCCGCTGTCACGCGCGGGCAAGGTCGAGCGGGGGTAGTGCCGAAACGAAGGCGCGGCCTCCTCGTGCTCGAGCGGGAGCGCGACCCAGAGCTGCAGCCCATGAAGGCGCGAGCCGATCTGGCGCTGCTCCGGCGGCGTGCGCTCCGAATGGACGATGCCCCGGCCTGCGGTCATCCAGTTGATGTCACCGGGACGAATCGGTTGATGCGAGCCGAGGCTGTCGCGGTGGAGGAGCTCGCCTTCGAAGAGGTACGTCACCGTGGCGAGGCCGATGTGCGGATGCGGGCGCACGTCGATCCCTGCGCCCGGAGCGAAGACTGCAGCACCCATTTGGTCGAAGAAGGTGAAGGGGCCCACCATGCGACGCGCCGCTGAGGGCAGAATCCGACGAACCTCGAAGCCGCCGAGGTCGCGAGGACGCGCGTCAATCACCGTCTCGACCACGCGCTCGGGCGAATGCTTCGAGCACTCCGGCTCCGTCGCGGGCCTTACGCTCATGTCGGCACCGGATCGACGCGATCGGCGCCCGCGCCCGGCGGCTCGCCGAGGAACTCGACCCACGCCCGCTTGATGCACGGGTAGTTCTTCGCCGCTTCGGCCAGCGACAGGAAGGCCTGCAAGTTCTTCTCGAAGCGGGCTCGCAAGGCGGTGTCGGCGATGTCGCCCTCGGCGAGCGCCTTGTGCGCCTGCGCGAGGGAGAACATGTCCGGGTAGATCCGGGCGCCGAGGTGCTCGAGCGGCATGCGCAGCGCCCAGAGGCCACGGTTGCCGCCCACCATCGAAGGCGACGCGCTCAAGAGCAGGCCGTGTTTCCCGTCGAACGGCTGCGGCCGAAAGCGCGAGGTCCAGTCGATCAGGTTCTTGAACATCCCCGGCATCGAGCCGTTGTACTCGGGCGACGACACGATGAAGGCGTCGCTCTCCATGAGCCGGCGCCGGAGCTCCTCGGCTCCCTTCGGGATGCCCTGCGCCTGCTCGGCGTCTCCATCGTAGGAAGGGACATCGAAGTCCCGCATCGACGCGTGGTCCACCGTGGCACCGCTCTGCTCGGCGATGCGGGCTGCCAGGGCGGCCAGCTTCCGATTCAGCGAATCCGCGCGAAGCGAGGCTCCGAAGACGAGGACCTTGAGCTTGGGCTCCGAGCCAGGTTTGATCATCGGGCGTCCCTCAGCTGTTCTTGAAGATCTGGAAGCCGTCTTCCACCGGAATGGTCGAGCCGTTGATGGCGGACGCTCCGTCGGTGAAGAGGAACGCCACCACGCTCGCCACCTGCTCCGGCTCGATGAGCTTCCCGTGCAGATGCTGCTTCGCGAGGGACTCCTTCGCCGCGGCGTCGTTGCCGAGGATCGGGGTGTTGATGAAGCCGGGCGCCACGGCGACCACGCGGATCCCATGAGGCGCGAGCTCGAGAGCAGCGGAGCGCGTCATCATGATGACCGCTGCCTTTGCGGCGTGGTAGTTGAAGCTGCCCACCGACGCCGTCGTCCCGTAGATCGACGCGGTATTCACGAACGTACCCTTCGCCCCGAGGGCGACCATCTTCTTCGCCGCGTAGTACATGCCGTAGTACACGCTGTGCTGATCGACCTCGATGACCTTGTGGTACGTGGCCGGGTCCATCTCGAGGAAGGGCTTCACGAGGCCGATGCCGGCGTTGTTGAAGATGCCGTTCAGCGTGCCGAGCTTCTCGACCGCGAAGTCGATCAATGCCTCGACATCGGCGGCCTTCGATACGTCGACCTTGAAGGGGAAGGACTTGACGCCCTTCTGCGTCAGCTCCGCGGCGACCTTGGTCGCGCCGTCGAGGTTGAAGTCGGCGACGATGATGTTCGCGCCCTCCGCGGCGAGCGCGAGGCCTGCGTGGTAGCCGATGCCACTGGCGCCGCCGGTGACGATGATTGACTGGTTCTTGAGCTTCATGGCGTTCTCCTCGTTCGTCGCTCAGCCTTGCAGCAGCTTGAACCCGATCTGCGTGCCCATGCCGAGCACGTAGCCGAGCTGGATGTTGAAGAACGCGAGCGGTTCGAGCTGGCGCGCGCTCTTGAGCGGCCCGGCATCTACGGCGTCGAAGCCGATGCCGCGCGCGAGCTCCAAGACGGTCTGCTTCGCGGCGGGGTCGTCCGCGGCCACGAACGCCGTCAGGGGTTGGTCACCGAGGCGGCCTGAGTCCATGTGCTGCGCGAACACGGTGTTGAAGGCCTTGACCACCCGGGCCTTGGGAAGCTTCTTCTGAAGCTCCTCGGCGCCGCTCGTCGTGAAGCCGACCGCTAGGTTCATGCTCGCGTCGAGCGCATTCGTCACATCGACGACGGTCTTGCCCGCGACCGCGTCCGCGGCGGCCTTCACGACGTCGTCGATCGCGCCGAAGGGCACCGCGAGCAGCACGACCTCGGCCCACGAGGCTGCCTCGCGAATCGCGCCTGGCTCTTTGCCGACAGCCCGGACCTCGTGTCCAGCACGCTGAAGCCCCCGTGCGAGCGCGCCGCCGACGTTGCCATCACCGATGATTCCGATCTTCGTTGCCATGATGTGCGGTGGGTGAAAGTAGTCTACTTCTGTCCGTTTAGTAAGCGCTCGTTGTCAATGCTTTTCCCCGGCGGATTTGGCTGCCTGCCAGCCCATGGCGGCGTCTCCTCGTCAACGAGAAGAGCAACACCAGCCCCGCCGATCCGGACAGCACGGAGGCGCCCAGGATCCCGACCTTTGCCGCATCGAGCGTGGCGGAATCGAACGCGAGACCAGCGATGAAGATCGACATCGTGAAGCCGATTCCCGTGACAACGGACGCCGCCGCGATCATGGACCACGGCAAGTCGGTGGGCCGTGGTCCGAGTCGCGCTCGCTCGGCTAACCAACACATCGTAATCATCCCGACGGGCTTTCCGACCACCAAGGCGATCGCGACGGCGACCGAGACAGGGTGCACCAAATTTGACCTGACAGCTTCACTCCGGCGTTCGCCAGCGCGAAGAGGGGCATGACGAAGAACACCGACCAAGGATGCCGCCGGAGCTCGATTCGTTCAACCGGGGAGGAGGCCTCTCTGGCAGCGATGGCTGCGGTCTGGAGTTCTCGCGCTCCGTCGCGTCTCGCTGATGTGGCGCCGTTGGGTGCGAACCAACGACACGTTCGAGAATGCGGTGCAG
>JAICQQ010000072.1 GCA_025937785.1 Polyangiaceae bacterium | reverse complement strand
GTGATTCGTCGACAGCGAGTACGTAATCATTCCGCCGAAGCTGAATCCGGTGGCAAAGACACGGGAGGTGTCGAAGCACAGATTCTCCTTCGCGAAAGCCAGGAGATCGTCGAACAGGGCGTGGTCCTTTTCCTGCCAGGTTTGCCCATCCGAGCTAGGCGCGATGAAGATGGCAGGCTCTCCGTTGGCCTCTGCGATCGTCTTGAGACCGTAGAAGTTGTTGCTGACCATGTCCTGGTAGCGCGAGCCGATCCAATGAGAGATGTAGAACAGCCGGTACGGCTTGTTTTGATCGTAGTTGTCGGGGATGTCGAGGTAGTAGACGCGGTTCTGGTTCGTGCTGTTGATCATCCGCTCGCCGGTGGTCAGGCTCGTCGGCGTGCCACAGGCGGCGCTCGGAACCGCTGGATTGCCGATCGGGTAGTTGCCGGGTTCGCCCACGCTCGAGGTCCCGCCGGTGGTTTGTCCGCCCGTCCCTCCCGTGGTACCGCCCGCGCCAACGCCACCCGTTGGCTGTCCGCCGGTGCTCATGCCGCCGGTGGTGGCCATGCCGCCGGTGGTAGCCATGCCGCCCGTGGTGGCCATGCCGGTGGTCATGCCGCCCGTGGTCATGCCGCCCGTGGTCATGCCGCCCGTCGTCATGCCGCCCGTGGTGGCCATGCCGCCCGTGGGAGTGCCACCGATCGGGCTTCCCCCAGTACCCGTTGCGCCGACCGTTCCCGTCCCGCCAGTTACGGACGCGGTCCCGGTGGCGGTTGTGCCGCTGGGGTTGATGGGGTCCGTCTGCGTGGCGTCTTCTCCGCTGCACGCTGCTACGAGGAGGGTAAGAAGTAAGGAGTGCTCGAATCGTCGTGCGCGCGCCATCTGCCATCACCTCTGGTAAGGCCCTCAGTGGGGGCGACTTGAGTCCTGCCGAGACCCGAACTTGACAGGATGAGCGCTTCCGGAACAGGGAACCTTCTTCTCCCCCGCGCAGGGACTTTTCCGCTCACGGGGAATAACGACGCTCGTGCTCGAGGATGATGAACACGTAGAGGCGCTCGAACGTGATGGTGTAGACGACGACAACGAAGTCGCCGAGGCGGGCGCTGACGTGTGGTTCGCAAGGAACGTGCGCCACGTCTGAGGGGATCCCCGTGAAAAGCCCACTGCCAGAGAGGCGGGAATATTCTTGCAAACACCGGGAAAGTTGGTGGCTTCATGGAGTGCGGAGTTTTAGAGGTGGGCCTCGTCCATAGAAGGTCCGCACGTGTTGGACCGGCGAACCATCCGCTTGGCGGCGTTCGAATCGTTTCCGCGACAGGTCCGCCGAGCCACGAATGTTCTAGACTGCTGGGGCGGTTTCGCACCTCTGGTTCGGCACGAGCCTACAACTAACTTCTGGTCTGCATTTATCCATCATGAGACTTCGTAATTTCGGCATTGCGCTGGTGTTTGTCGTGGCATGCAGCGAAAGCCCAACGGGTACCACGGGTGCGAGCGGCTCAACGACCACGAGTGGCGCTTCCGGCACCGGCGGCGCAGCGGTCACTGGGGCCACTACTGCCACCACTACCACTGGGGCCACGACGGGCAGCGGCGGCGGGCCTGTTACGGGTGGCCCGGCCACGGGCGGGCAGACTACCGGCGGAGGATCTACCGTCGGCGGCTCCGCGGCGGGCGGGCAGGCAACCGGCGGCAGTTCTTCGATGGGCGGCGCAACCACTGGTGGACAGGCAAGCGGAGGTGAGACTTCCGCAGGTGGAGCAACCACTGATGGACAGGCAAGCGGAGGTCAGACTTCCGCAGGTGGCGCAACCACCGGTGGAACAGGGGGCGGTTCACCCGTAGACGGTTGCATCCCGGCGCCCACCACTTACCCCAACCTGTTCGTCACGCTGTCCGGACATACGCAGGAGGAGTCGGACGCCAAAGTCGCCAACGCCTGGTCGTCGCTCTTCAATCCGTCGAGTCAGGGCACCATCTACTTCAACGGTCCCGGCTCGGACGAGTCTTACGTCGAAGACATCTGGAGCGGGGACGTACGCAGCGAAGGGATGTCGTACGGCATGATGGCCGCCGTGCAGCTCGACCATCAAACGGAGTTCGACCGTCTCTGGACCTGGGTGAGAAATCACATGGCCCAGGGTTGTTCAGGCGACGTCTGCACGGGTGAGATCGCATGGCACTGCACGACGTCAGGTTCCAAGTTGTCGAACGGCGGCGCGCCGGACGGTGAGGAGTACATGGCGACGGCGCTCATTTTTGCGCACAATCGTTGGGGCGATACCGGGAAGTTCGACTACGCCAACGAGGCACGATGGGTCCTCGACATTATCCGGACCAAGTACTTTCACACGGACCCGCACCTCGTGAAGTTCGTTTCAAACTCCAACAACACCGATCCGTCGTACATCTTGCCCGCTTTCTACCAGGTCTGGGCTTGTTTCGACCCCGACAACTCCGAGTTCTGGAACACTGCCATTACGGATGGTCGCGAGTACTTCCACGTTGGCGTTGATGGGAACGGGGTCTGTCCGTACCAGTCGTCATGGGATGGCTCGAACCCACAAGCGGCCAACTCTGACTCGGTCCGCTGCGTCATGAACCTCATGATGGACCACAACTTCTTCGCCGCGGATCCCTGGCAAACCGAAGTCTACGCGCCAATGTTCGCCGCGCACGAGAGGAACGCGGGTCCACCATCATTGTACTGCAATGCCACCCTGGGCTTTGGTTTGCCTGCTGCTGACGGCAAGGCCTTCGTCGATAAGCTCTGGTCGGCAAATGTTCCGAGCCGCGATTACTGGAACGGGGTTTTATACATGCTGTCGTTGCTGCATGTGAGCGGCAACTTCAAGTTGTACTACTAGCGGCGCGCGCCGCGTCAGGCGAATACCAGTTCCGTGTGCTTCGGTGCGGATGCCCTGAAGAGCAGGCTCATGCACTTGCGCGCGGGGCAGCGGGCCTTTCCGAGGCCTCAATCGCAATCGGACTGCAAGTCGACCCCGCGCCCTTCGAGCGCCGCGAGATTTTCGGCTTGTGCCGTGCAATCGAGTGGGTTGCTGCGCACGTCCAGCGGGGAGCCCTCGACGAAGGTGGGGATCGTCACGAGCGGCGTGATGTCCGTGATCTGGTTCTGTTCGGCGTAGAGCAGGCGCAGGGGTAGCTGGGCCAGCGGTGAGAGATCGCTGATTTCGTTCAGGCCTATGCCCAGAGTCTCGAGTTTGGTGAGGCTGGCAAGCGCGCCTATGTCGTTGATTTGATTGTTGGCTATGTTCAGGTTGGTGAGCTCCGTCAGATTCGCCAGCGGGCTGATGTCCGTAAGCGTCCTCACAGACGAAACGCCGAGTTCGCGGAGGGTTGTGATTTGGCTGATTGCCTCGAGGTCGGGGATCGGGGTAGCGGTGAGCCAGAGCTCCGCGAGGTTTGGGAGGCCGACGAGCGGAGTCACATCGCTTACGTCGCTGCCGTCCGCACCGAGGTAGGTGAGGCTGGTCAGGGAAGCGAGTGCCGTGAGGTCGTCCACCGCGCTGTCGCTGATCCCTAGGATTTGCAAGTTCACGAGAGCACCGAGCGGCGAGAGCTCGCTGAGGTCATAGTTACTATCGAGATAAAGCTCGGTCAACCTGGTGAGGTTTGCCAGGGGCCGCACGTCCGTGATCTTATTCTGGTCGAGGTCGAGTACCTCGAGATGCTCGAGATCAGCCAGCGGCCTGAGATCGTCGATCTCGTTTCCCCTGAGCTCGAGCCGGACCAGCCCCGTCAAGCACTCGATACCCGAGAGACTCACGACGTCCTCGGCTTCCGCTGTCAGGCGGGTGAGCTCGCTGAAGGGTTCGGTGCCCGCCGCGTTTTGAATCGCCTCCTCGAGGTGCGCATCGACGAACATTGGGTTGCTGCAGTCGATCTCGGGAAGCTGCCCAGTGGTGCTCGCGCCGTTGCTCGTGGTTCCACCTTCGGCGGTGTTGGTGGCTTGCCCCGTGCTGGCGGTGCTCCCGGTACTCCCACCCGAGCCGTTCGCCGTGCCGCTGGCTGCACCGGAGCTAGTCGTGCCCGGCCCGGTGCCGTTGGTCGTGCCGACAGACGGGGTGCCGCCTGAACCAGCCCCCGAAGTACCCGAACCGCCCCCGTCGCCACAGCCCGCGACCACGACCGCGAGCGTCAAGGCCACCAGCCTCGCCAGGCTCCGCTCAGGACTTCGAAGCCTCGAGACCCCGGCGGTCGAACTTCCCGCGTTTAGCTCGATGAAACCGCTCCAAACGCTCGTCACCTCCGCCATTCCTGCACCCTTTACACCGTTGCACCCTTCCGCTGGACGAGCTTAGCCGCCAACCTGCCAGGCGTCGACAGATCTCCGTCAGCGGCTTGTCTTGGCTACTACACAGTAGATGCTCTGGCTACACAGTGGATTGCTTGGATGCCGCACCGCTCCGCGGGCTGTCGTCGCTTTGGCCGCGATCTCGAGATCGTCGATGCCTCGCCCATCGTGGGCGCAGCTGATGACCGTAGATCGCGCTGCTGACGAGGATCTCACTCGAGATTCAGCGGACCTTCTTCCCATTGATCGGTGATGGTCAGCGATGGCTGGTGAATTCCGTGTGGGTCGCAGGTTGCTCACGTCAGCGCGCTCCGACACAGGCAAGACCGAGCGTCAAAGAGCGGCCGCATTCTTGGGCACCACGCGCGCGCGCCCGTTGATCTCTGCGAGTGCCTGTGCGGCCTTTTGGCGCGTCGCCGGGTCGTCGGTGAGCATCGCCTCGGCGAAATAACTCGCGGCGCGCTGTTCCGCGTGGCGTTGCAAGTGCAACCAACCGAGCACCAGGGCGGCCTCCGAACGGCGCAACGAGCGTGGATAGCGCGCTGCAAAGCGCTCCAGCACGACGACGGCCTGCTCCAGGCGTCCTGCGCGCGCGAACGAGACACCTTGCCAGTAGTGCGCGTCCTCTGCCACGGTGCTGCCGCTTTCCACGCTCGCGAACCAGTGAGCTGCCAAAGCGGGCTTGCCGGCGCGTAGCGCCACCCAGCCCTCGCGGAAGGCAGCTTCCGAGGCCGTGCCGAGCGAGCGCGAAGGAGTGAGCGTGCTGTCCACCGCACCGCCCGCTCTGGGCTCATCACCCAAGGCGCCCGGCAACGGACTCAGCCTCGCAGCACTCGTTGCGGGAGCGCTCGACCTCCTCCCCGGGAGTGCAGCCGGCGACGCGCCCCGTGTCGCTGGGGCTGGGCCTGGGGGGGCTGGGAGCTCTTGCTCGGAGCTCACGTCGCGGCCAGCTTTACGCGCCCCAGCAAGGGTCTGCGGGCTCGCGCTCGCGTCCGAGGCGGCCTGCGACGCCGACTGGGCTCGGGTCGCGCCCGCTTTCGCCTCGACCCGGGCAGCGCTGCTTGCGAGGGGAGACGATCGTGCCGGCTCGTGAACGCGGGCGGCCCCGAGCCAGAGGCCGCAGGCGACGAGCGCAGCGGCTGCCGCCGCGGGTGCCCAGAAGCGCCGGCCCGTTCGTCCTATCGTCGTCGGCTCGCTCATGCCCCAGGCACGCTCCGCCTGGGCACGCGCAAGCAGCGCCTCTCTGCCCGCCACCAAACGGTCCGGGGCCAGCTCGCGCACGGGGATCTTCGCAGCGAGTGCGCGGAGGTAAGCGTCCGCTTCCCATGTGGCCCTGCACGTTTCGCACGAACCCAAATGGCGCGACAGCGCGTGATCGAGCCCCGCGACGCGCGCGCGCTCCCAGCGCCCTCGGCTGGGGCAAAGAAAGCGCGAGAGCGTCAGCATGGCCCCTCGCCTTCCAACGCCGCGCGCAGCCGCTTGCGTGCGTCGTGCAAGCGCCGATAAAGCGTGCCTTCGCGCGTCTTCAGCACCCGCGCCGCTTCGACGCCTGGCACCCCTTCGAGTTCGCACATCACGTAGGCCAGCTGCAGGTCGTGCGGTAGGTCGGCGAGTGCCGCGGCGACGCGTGCGATCTGCTGGCGCTGGCGCAGCTGCGCCTCCGCGTCGGCCGAAACGAGCGTGGGCAAGGCCTGCAGGCGGGCGCGTTCCAGGGCGCTGCGATTGCGCTGTCGCGAACGCGCGCGCGCCTTGGACAGGTTGCCTGCGATCGCCATCAGCCAGGTACGTACCGAGCAATCGCCGCGATAGGAGCGCGCGGCGTGTTGGGCGGCGAGGAAGGCCTCCTGCACGAGGTCCTCGGCCTCCTGCTCGTCGACATGCGGCAGCCGGCACAGGAAGCGAAAAAGCGTGGCGGCGTGGCGGTCATAGAGTGCTCCCAAGGCCGCGACGTCACCGGTGCCTAAGGCCGCGAGCAGCGCGGAGTCGCTCAGCGTCTCGCCTGGGGACGAGCGCTTGGGGAGGCGTATCACTTTGGCCTTGAGGGGCATGGGTCTTTAGGACAGCACCGAGCTCGAAACTGGTTGCTAGAGGGTTGCCGCTCGGCCCGCATTCCTTCGCCGAAAAGTTGCGCCACGCCGAGCCCGGCCGGCCTGCGAGGAATTCAGAAGGTGCTGTAGCGCACGCCCACGGCGAAGCGCAGATACCAACGCGGCACGCCCGGGATCAGCACGCCGTCTTCGGGCTCCGCACGCGTCCGCGCCAGCGGGGCGACCTCGAAGCCTAAGCGGCCGGATAGGTGCAAGTCCCGCGCCACGGCCGCGGCCACGTGCCCGAACACGCCGAGGCGCATGCTGACGTCGCCGCGCGACACGGCAGGACCCATCTCGGGCGAGGCGTCAGCATCGACGTCGCTCGACACATAGCCCGCGCCCGCTGCAAACCCGGGGCTGACCCGCCAGCGACTCTCGGGGATGCCCACCATGTACTCCGCGCTGAGCAAGCCGCCCACTTCGCCTCGGTCGGTGTCGAGCTCGGCGGCGGCGTCGTGCACTTCCGTGTCGAAGCTTCCGCGCAGCTCTACCCCCAGACACGCCGCGCCCACCCGCAGACAGCCAGCGATGGACAGGTCCGTCCAGAGCGAGTCGTCGTCCGCGAGGCTCACGCCCAACCAAGCCGTCGCGTCAAAATCCTTACGAGGGCCCGCGGGCACCCCACCCGCGTGCGGGCCCCCGGGCACCCCATCCGCGTGCGTTTCCGGCTTCGATGCGGTGCTTGGGGCCTGCCCCGCGGGGGCGAGCTCCATTTCCGGGACCGCCTGCGCGGGCGCCTCCAACATCGGTGCGACGAGGTCGACGCGTGCCCAGGACTCGATGACGGCCGCGGCGGTTTCAGCGTCCGATACCAGCCGATCGGTCGAGCGGCCCTGCGTGTCCACCAGGCGTACACCGAGTCGGCCGTCGGGCTCCCGGCGAAGCTCCGCGATCACCGTGACGCAGTGCTGCTCACCGCTCGTCTGCACACCAGCAGTGAGGAGGAGCGCGGAGACGGCTTCGGCCGCAGCTTCGTCGCCGACGAGCCGTACCCCCGGCGGGCAGGGCTGCTGCTCCGCGCCGCTCACCGCTGCGGGGGCGGGCTGGGCGAGGACCTGGCGCGGAGCGATCGCCGACAGTGCGAGTGCCGCCCGGCAGGTCCAGGTTCGTAGTGAGCTCCGCCGTGATCGCAGCACTCGCACAGCATGGCATTTAGTCGGGACGGCGCGAGGCTTATGCATTGCGTGTCGTCGGCGATGAAGAGCCTTCAGCGCTCTGGCACCGTGAAGAACATCGTGGCGAGGCACATTTCGTTGTTGGTTCCCCAGCCGGGCGTCACGGGCGCCTGCTCGCTGCTGGTGTCGTAATCGCAGGTGATCTCGAACTGGGAGTCTGCGTTCAGCTCCCAGGGCTTTTCGTAGAAGTACATGCGTTGCCAGTGGAAGTCCCAGCTCTGCACGTCCACTGCACAGGCCGGATCCGAAGCAGCGTCCGACTGCACGCGCATCTGGAACTTGCGCCCGCGCTCGTGCATGTGCGGCATCACACCCCAGAGCTTGAGCTCCGCCAGCCGCGATGCCGCCAGGGCGTTGCCTGTGCTGTCCTCGAGGTCCAGCTCCTTTACCGTTCGCTTGAACGAGTAGAGCACCGATTCCTTGCCTGGCTCCAGCGTGTCGGGCTCGTCATCGAACAGACTCTCTAACAGTGCGTCCGGCACGGCGAACAGCGCGAGGTTAGGGACGTGATCCGCGATGTCGAGCAGCACGTGCGTCTCGTCCGTTTTCCCGTGCAGCTCGGGATCATGCAAGTTGTAGTGCACCTGCACCACCAGCTTGTCGGTCGGCCGCAGGGATGCACCGCTGTCGCCAGGAAAGTGCACCACGCCCTGACCGGGGGCCCACACCGCCGGCGTCGATCGGACGAATACGCCCTCTCCTGCTTGGCCCCAACACGGCCAGCCCGGCTCGTCCGGCGACTCGGCATCCAGCGCCGCCATCACCTCAGCATTGGTGGCCCCGGCCGGCAGCATCAGGTCCTCGGAGGCCTCGTCCAGGTCCGCAGGCGCGTCGGGGTCGACCACCATGACCAGCACGTGATGCACGATCTCCGGCTCGCCGGGCACGATGTCGTAGCCGGTGATGAAGCGCTCCGCATCCACGTTCGCGTCCAGCAAAAAGCAGTGATAGTCGTCGTGCTCGGCCAGCACGCCGCCCTGCTCGACAGGCGCGTAGCTCGGCAATGCGTAGTCGCTGGCGTTCTGCAGCCGATCGGGCGCGGGCAGGTTCACGCGGCCGGGCGTGCCCTCCTTGGCGCCGCCCTCCACCCAGGCATCAATCAGCGCGAGCTGCGCGTCGTCGAGGGCCAGCGAGCCCCGAAAATCGCCGCAGCTCCCGTCAGAAGTGGCATCCCAGGGCGGCATTTCGCGCGCCGTGGTGTAGTGGCGGATCAAGGCGGCGTGCTCCTTCGCTTCGGCGTAGACATCGAACCGCCCATGCCCGATACCACCCTCCTGATGGCACTGCAGGCAGTGCTTCTCGAACAGCGGCACCATGTCTTGCCAGTAGGTCACCTCCGACGGCGTCCCAGTGCCAGCATCCGCGCTCTTGCCGTTATCGGCGCACGCGGTCGCACAGCTGGCGACGAGCGCCAGCCCCCCGAGTTTTCGCATTGGCCTCAGTGTTTGCATGCTAGCCCCGCAAAGATCAGGCGTGTATTCATGGTATGAGTCTCCAATAGTGGGAACCGACGACGCGAATCAGCGCGACACGTACTAGGGTTGCCGTAGGCGGCGCATCCTTCGCCAAGAAACGCTGCCGGGAGCGCGTAGGTCGGCGCTTGCGGTGGATCCGTGCCGAGGACGTAGGGAACACGCAGTGCTTGTGGCGCGTAGCGCGCGTTCGTGTTGGCGATGAACGACGGCGAAAAAATGAAAGGGAGCGACCGGCAAGTGTCATGCGGCTCTGGGGGTGCGCGTATTACCTACGAGCGACGGCTGCGGGTCGTCGAAAACGGGAAACACGGAGGAACTTATGAAGCAAATGAGGACACTGTTGGTAACGATGTTAACGATGGCCGCGTTCGTGGCTCCTGCCTCGGCGGCGCCGGAGGACGACACCACGGGCGGCTCAATCAACAGCTATGTTCAGAACGTCACCGTGGGGCACAGCTCGTACGCCTACTTCTTCTTCACGTTTGGCAGCACCTGCGGGACGACGTCGACCTACAACACGAACGGCGTTCGCATCAGCACCAGCCATCCGCGCTATCAAGACATGGTGAAAAATCTGCAGGCCGCGACCCTGTCGCGGGCGAACATCATCGTCCAGTATCAGAACATCTCCGGCCAGTGCTGGGCGAAGCGCATCACCCTTTGGAACCCGTGACCCACGCGCGGTCTAGGCGGACTGCAAGGCTCTTTCAGAAGGGATTTCCAGCTATGCGCTCATCCAAAGTACAGGGACGCTCCATCATCGGATTCTGTTCCCTCCTGCTCCTGTCGGGGTGCGGAGGAATTGCGGAATCGGACGAATTCATCGAGGTCCAAGAGGAAGAGCAGGTCGGAATCTCGTGGGAAGAGTATCGCGACCAAGCCGAGATCTCCAGCAACGGCAAGGTAGCCTACGTGGTCGAGGGCGATTTGTTCTTCGACTCGGAAGCGGACCTTTACGCGTACTACGAAGAGACGATCCTGAACGATGGCTGGAAGCTCGCCGTTTTTCAGCGGCTCTCGAACGGGTCTGAACCGGTGTATACGCGAACCGAAGCACTCGATATCAAGTACTGCGTTTCGAACCTCTTTCAGTCGAGCTACGCACCGTTCGACAAGAACCGGGTCGTGACCGAGGCGCAGGCCGCGATGCGCGATTGGGAGAAGGTGGCCAACGTGCGCTTCCGCTACGTCTCCGCTCAGGACTCGACCTGCACGGAGACCAACGCCAACGTCGATTTTGCCATCATCCCGATGACGACCACCTCCTTCGCAGGCTGTGCGACGAACAAGAAGATGTGGAGCGGTCCCAACATGGGCTGCCCCAACACTGCGGGTACGACGGTATACACGGGCATGCTCGGCATGAACTACAACCTGATCGGTGGCGTGCTCTCGGCGACCGGCTTGTTCAGGCATGAGCTCGGTCATATGCTCGGTTTTCGTCACGAACATCCCTGGAAGCCGGGAAGCCTGTGCACCATCGAGGCGCCTACCATGCCAGGGGACGACCTAACAGGGCGGCGCTTGACGGACTACGACGTGCAATCGGTAATGCACTACACCGGAGGCTCGTGCACGCCGACGGAGACCGAGTGGGTCATCTCCCAACTGGACGGAGTCGGCGCTCGCAGTATCTACGGCATGCCCACGTCGTGGGTCATGACGGTGCTCGACTAGACACCGCTCGATCAGCATCAGGATCGGTCGTCGAGCTCGCGTGAAGGCGGCGCGTAGACTCGCGTCGGTGGACATCATGAGGGCGCCGGGCGCAACCGGCCCGGCCGGTATTTCCAGGTTTTCGTTGTAGTGATGACGAGATCCGCGAAGATGCGGGAGCTGCTCAAAGCCTTTTGATTCTCCGAACATCTCGTCACATCACAGCTGAGCAGACCTATTGCTTGTGTCGAGGTGCGCTATCGGTAGTAGGGACTTCAGAGCAAGAGCAGCGCCGTCTGTGTTCCGCGCGTCAACGGCAGCTCTCGACCACGGCTCCAGCTCAACCAGCGGTTGACGCTGCCCAAGCGCTGGTGCATCCTCTATTGCGCCAGCACAAAAGGAGGGGGGTGCCATGCCATCGAAGGGTGAAAGTGCGTTTACACTCGCGTGGGCAGTCTGCAGTGGGTTGTTTGCAATCGCCTGCACACTCGACATCGACGTTGGTCCGAAGGACGGCGATAGCGGATCGGGCGGCACGGGCGTCAGTCATGGTGGCTCCGGCGGGATCCTGGATGGAACTGGCACCGGGGAGGGCGGCTCCGGTGGCAGCAATGGAGGCTCAGCCTCAGGCGCCACCCTGGGCGGTTCCGGCGGTTCTGGCGGTTCCGGCGGTTCTGGCGGTTCTGGCGGTTCTGGCGGCGGGGCTGGTGGTGGCCAGGGGGGCCTAGGTGGCAGTAGTGGCGGCTCCGGTGAAAGCGGCGGTGGCGACGGGGGGAGCCCGGGAGGCTCCGGAGGCTCGAGCTGCGCCGTCAGCGACGTCACACTGACGCCGGAGGGAGGTGAATACGCCGTGGCAAACGACGCTGGCGAGGTCGTTGCGAACCTGACCGTTTCATTGGGAACCGTGGAAGAAGACACGTGCGCAGCTCTGGAACTCGTCACGGCCCCGGAGTTGCCGGACACACTCGAGGTCGTCTCCGCAGCCCTCAGCGTCGATCTCGAAGACGGTGGCCGTTTGGAACGGGGCGTCGCAACAGCGCTGCGGCTAGCTGGGCTGCCGCCGGATGCCGATGCTTTTTGGATCTTGGTAGCTACGGATCTCGGGATCCGACGCGTCGACGCGCTGCGCTTTTACAGCGACGCCAGCGGGTTTTGGGTCGATTTCGACATGGCGGAGGAGGGCAGGTACTTCGTCGTGCGTGCGGGTCTCCCGGAGGGCTGCGGTGAGAAGGTCGTGGAGGGGACCACGGTGGTCGATGCCGCTAGCCTCGCTGCCCTCACGGGGGTGACTCGCGTGCGTGGTGACCTGTTGATTCAACTCGAGTCAGGCCACGGCGTGAGCTCTCTCGACCCGCTCAGATGCCTGACACAGGTCGATGGTGAGCTAGAGCTCAGCGACCCGAGCGCTGACGACACACTCGTTGACCTGAATTCGCTCAGCCAGCTTGCATTGGTAGGGGAACGTCTGTACGTTGGAGTCCCGTCGCTAGAAAGCGCCGCGCTGCCGGCATTGGTAGGTGCCAATGGCGATGTAGAGTTTTCCGACGGCGGAGACGTGGATTTAGCTGCCCTCTCGCTGATCGGTGGGAGCCTTTGGCTCGAGGGCAACATACACACAGCGTCTCTCCCACGGCTGCGTTCCGTCGGCGGCGGCGTCTGGGTGCAGAATACCGGGCTCGAGGACTTCGCAGTCCCGCTGGCGGAGGTTGGCAGCTTCCTCGGTTTCACCGGCAATGCGGCGCTGATGCAGATCAGCGCGTTCGCTTCGCTGCGTCGCGTGGGGCAAAGTATTTCGGTCACGTTCAACGACTCACTGAGACAAGTCAAACTCCCAGCGCTCACGGAGATTGGGGCGGACGGCGAACGCTCGATCCGGATCGAAAGAAACCGTTCGCTCGAGACGTTCGCTGCAGACCTGGTGCAAAAGCTTCCCGGGCGTCTCGTGTTTAGCGACAACGGCGGCGTGGCGACGGACCAAAGCTTCGAAATGCCACAGCTGACCGAGTCGGGCAGCGTAAGCATGTATCTTCCCGCGCGTATGCCCAACTTCGCCGGCTTTCCAAGCCTGCGAGTAGTGCACGGCGAGTTCGGGTTTGGGAGGGCGGATCAGGTAGCTAGTGCATCGTTCGCTGTCCTAGAACAGGTCGACGGTGTGTTCGGTGTAGGTGCAGCACTTCTCGAACAACTCGACGTTCCCGAGCTAAGATCAGTCGGTGGAGTGTTCCTTACCGAAACTAGCCTCGAGAACCTGGAATTCCCAAAACTCGACATAATCGCCGGTGACTTCTATCTCTCCAATAACCCGAATCTTCGGAGTTTTACCGCCGACTTGGTGAGCGAAGTTGCGACGACGCTTTCGTTCAGTCTGAATGGCACCGAGGGGGAATCGACCGCGTTCAGCATGGCGAGGCTGACCGTGGTGGGGCTCAGCTTCCTGCTGATCGAGAACCCAGGGCTCACGTCCCTTGACGGCTTCCCGATGCTCGGAAAAGTCGGCGGCTATTTCGACGTCGAGATGAACCACAGTCTGCCCAATTGCGAGGCTGTCGAGCTGATGGAGCAAATCCAGGCGCAAAACGAGATCACCTGGACCATCACCATCACGGACAACCTTGGCGATGATTGCGGGATCTTCCCCTGATGCGATTCACGAGATCGAGTGATCTGACACTTTTCAGACGCTGACACGACTGTGTCGGCGACGGTCCACGTCGAAACCGAGCGAGCATCCGCCGTTCGTGGCGTTCACAGCCCGATGGGCGCGCTGATATCAAGTGTGGACGCGGCAATTCGCAGGCGGGGCTGCTCCAGCTCTTCCTCGATTTTCTCATCGGCTGCAGCGGCGGCAGGTCCCGGACCTTCAGCTGGCAAAGCAGCGCCTGTCTTGCGAAGGGTGCCCACTCTTCCGAGCGAGAGATTATGCAAAGGGCGGGTGATCTTCAGCCCATGACTGGGGGCTGGCTCCGTCACTACCTGGGGCCGCGCACGCCAAAAACACGAGCCCGGGGCACCCCGTGTGCCAGTGTGAGCCAACCGGGTTGCGCGAACGGCGCCGACATCGTTGGCGGACGGAGGTCTTACCGGATGGCAGATCAGACGCAGATAGCTGATCAGACGGAGATAGCCGATCAGACGGAGTGAGTGCGCGGGTGCCTTCCGCGGAGCTAGCCCACGAATGCTTCCAAATGGGGTCGGGCGAAGAGTTCGTTCTGATGTTTCTCGACACGAGCTCGTTTCTTGCTATGGTCGGGGTGGGTTGCGGGTTCTGTGGAGGAGAGCGTGCAAGTCTGGCGGAGCTATTGCGGCTTTTGGGGAGCGGTGTGTGCGACGACCGCTTTTTTGGCCGGTTGTGTGGGCGAAATCAGCGGTGGTCAGTCCGACGTTGGCAAGGGCAGAGACGGGCCGGTTGCCGAGGCGATCGTGGCGCGGCTCAGCCATTGGGAGTGGGAGCAGAGTGTGCGCGAGCTTTTCGGCCTCGACGCGCTCTCGATCTCGTTGGTTTCGGATCCGTTGGGCGGGAAGGCGTTCGACAACAACCAATCGGCCCTTCGTGTAGGACCGTCGCTCTGGAGGGACTACCAGGCAGCCGCCGAGGTGGTGGCCGAACGAGTGACGAGCGACCCCACGTTGCTCGAGCGTCTCGCGCCCGCCGATGCATCCAGGACCGCTGACGAGCGGGCGACGGCCTTCATCGAAACGCTCGGCTCGAGGGCTTTTCGCCGTCCGCTGTTGGCCAGCGAAGTGACGGCGCGGCGCGCCTTGTTTGCGCAAGGTCCCGCCCTGTATCCCGAGCTGGACCCGTTCGTAGCGGGCGTGCGGCTGTGCGTCGAGGCGTTTCTTCAGTCGCCCTACTTCATCTATCGTACCGAGACGCGCGAAGCTTCCGGCGACGGGGATGGAGCAATAGGCAATCTCAGAGACTGGCAGATGGCGGCGCGGCTTTCGTATGCGATTTGGCAGGGGATGCCGGACCCAGAGTTGTACCGCGCGGCGGCAGCGGGCGAGCTCTCTTCGGCAGCGGGCGTACTCAGTCAGATCGAGCGCATGCTCGACGATCCGCGCACCGCTGCTTCGGTCGAGCGCTTTTTCGAGCAGCTCTACGATGCGGACCAGTACCCGCACATGCAAAAGAATCAGGCAAAGTACCCGGACTTCAGCCCAGAGCTTGCAGGGGACATGCAGGCCGAGTTCCTCAAGTTCACGCAAAACGTGTACCAGCTCGGTGGGGGAGTGCGCGACCTGTTCACGTCCACCACGACCTTCGTGACCCCGCGTCTGGCGGCTGTTTACGGTCTCGACGGGGCGACGTTGGCAGCACCCGATGCTGATGGTTTTTCGCGCATCGAACTCGACGCTAGCCAACGCTCGGGTTTGTTGACCCTGGCCGGGTTTCTCGCCTGGAAGGGCACGGACTCCCAGCCCAACACCATTCAGCGTGGCGTGTTCGTCACCCGCAGAATCCTCTGCCAGCCGTTGGGTAACCCGCCGGTCGAAGCACAGGGCGCGACCTTCGGTAACCAAACGACGAACCGGGCACGCATCGAGGCATTGACTGGGCCTGGCACCTGCGGTGCGGGGTGTCACGGCCGGTACATCAACCCCGCCGGTTTCGCGTTCGAGCAGTTCGGTGCCCTGGGCGAGTATCGGACGGACGAGGAAGGCAGCCCGATCGATGCCTCCGCGACCTTCGAGTTCGCAGAGGGACCGGCGTCCTACGCGGGGGCTTCCCAGTTCAGCCAGCTGCTCGGCGGCAGTCTTCAGGCTCACGCGTGCTTCTCCGGCTACTTGCTGGAGTACTTGCGGGGGCGCGAGGGCGGTCCGGAGGACGCTGCTCTCGTCGAGAACCTCGCCCGACGCTCGCTAGGTGGTGCATCGATCCGCGACCTTTTGGCGGCGGCCGTCGTCAGCACCACCACCGGCGCAGAGCTCACGACAGGGGTATCGTTGTGAATCGCAGACGCTTTCTGCGCGGGGTAGGCGGATGCCTCGTGGCTTTACCGCTGCTCGAGGGTCTTCGAACTGATGGCGCCCGCGCTCAGGACACCTCGGGCAGCTCCTTTTCGTTTGCCATCTTCGTGCGCCAAGGCAACGGCGTCCAGCAGGCTACCTCCGACGGTGAGCCCGAACGCTTTTGGCCAAGCTTTGCGCCGGGCCCGATCGACAGCGCGCGCTTGGCTGCCGACAGCGATCGCGCGCTGTCGGAGCTCGCCGCGCATGCGAACCAACTCAGCATCGTGCGCGGGATTCGCTTCAACGACCCAGCGAATGCCTGCAAGCACTCGGGTGGAGGCAATCAAGTGCTCACGGCAGCGCCTGTCTCCGACGACGAGTGCAACTCGACGCTGGCGCTTGGCGAATCGCTGGACAACCGCATTACGGTTCAGCTCGGCAGCCCGGGGGACGAGCCGCTGACGCTCTTTGCCGGGATCAAGACCGGCTATTTGGACGAAGTGCTGTCCTATCGAGGCCCTCGTGAGCTGCGGCCTGCCGAGCGTGATCCGTATGCTGTCTACCAGAAGCTCTTTGCCCTCGCACAGCTCGCTCCCGAGGAGCTCAGCCGGCTGGAGCTGCGCCGAAAGAGCGTGAACGACCTGGTGCGCAAGGACATGTTGTCCCTGTTGGCCCGGAGGGATCTGAGTCTCGAGGATCGCGCCCGGCTCGACCTGCATTTCACGTCCATCCGCGACGTCGAGAATCGCATTGCTGCACTCACGACGGACGAAGAGCTCGCCAACCTGCAGGCGGCCGCGAGCTACCTGGACGACGACACCTTCATCGAGGCCGTCGTGAAGCTTCACTGTGACGTCATGACCCTGGCGGTGGCGAGCGGCGCCAAGCGGGCAGCAACCCTGCAGATCGGCGCGGGTCCCGATGAGACGAAGTACCAGATCGATGGCGTGCAACAGCCGCCATTCCACCAAATTTCTCACCGAGCCGATGTCGCCGACGGGGTGGACCTGCACCACAAGATCGATCGCAAATTGCTCGGCCTGTTCAAGTACCTGCTGGATAAGCTGACGGCTTACCAGCTTCCCGACGGCACGCTGTTGAACCACGGGCTCGCGGTCTTCATCAGCGACGTGGCGAACAAGTTTCACGACTACGAGAACGTCCCTTACCTCGTGGCGGGCAGCGCGGGTGGTTTCTTGAAGACGGGTCTCTATGTCGACGCTGCCGGGGTCACCAACAACAAGATCCTGAACACGATCGGCGCAGCCGTAGGGTGCACCAATGCGGAGGGCAAGCCTATGGACGATTTCGGGGATCCTCTGCTCGAGAAGGGATTCGTCACGGACCTGCTCGCCGCCACCTGATGCTGGTTCAGCGACCTGTCCAGGCACGTCCGGCTACGATCGCCGGTGCCGGGGCGTGTGGTTCGCTCGCGATCGGCTAGCGGTAGGGGTTCTTTTGGATGATCGAATCGGGTGCGCGCACGGCTCCGGTGGATTTCGGGGTTCCACGAACGGAGGCCGGCGCCGTGGCGCGCGTGGGAGCGGCGCTTCGACTCGTGGGCGGTTGGGGCGACTCGAGCGACTCGAGCGGGGCGTCGCCTCCGGGAGCGGCGACGAGCTCCGGCACTACTTCGGGGGGTGGGTTCAGCGGCGGGACCGCTGAAAAGCTGGGCTCGAGCGGTGGGGGACTCGCGCTGTCGAAGACCGCCGGCGCAGCGCTCACCGGCGCCTGCGCGCTTTCTCGTGAAGCGAGCAGCACGGCGAGAGTCGCGACGGCGCCGACGCCGGAGAATGCCAAGATGCGGACCCAGCGCCGTTGGGGCGCTGGCGGCGGAGCCAGGGTCGGTGCTTCGTGGAGCTCCGCCGACGAAGGGCGACTCCGCGCGTCGGCAATGCGCTGGCGGCGCGCCTGTAGCTCGTCGGCGATGAGGCGCTTGGCCCAGCGAGCCACCTCCGAGTGGGGCGCCAATAGGCCGAGGTCCCGACCGAGGGATTCGATGGCTTCGGCCATGAGTTGCGCCGACTGGAAACGCTGCTTGAGATCGGTGGCTGTAGCCTTCGCTATCAATGCATCGAGCTCGGCTGGAACGTTTGCGTACTCCGACACCTTGGGAATCTTACCTTCGATGATGGAGGCGACGACTTGTGCCTCGCTCTGATCCTTCCAGAGCTCGACGCCGGCCAGCGTTTGCCACAAGGTGATGCCGAGCGAATAGATATCCAAGGTCGGGCCGGTCTCGTCGCGACGCAGATATTCGGGCGGCAGGTAGAGCAACTTCCCGAGGAGATACCTCTGATCGGTCGAGTACTTGCGCACGTCGCTTTTGGCAGCACCGAAGTCAGCGACTCGACAGACTCCGTCCACGCCGACCAGCAAGTTCTGGAGCGAGATGTCCCGGTGCAGGATATTCAAGGGGCGCCCAGCGTGATCGTGCGCGGTGTGCGCGGCTTCGAGACCCGACAACGCGTCGAGCGCGATGCGGAGGGCAACCTGCACGGGCACCTTCTCGCCTAGTGTCGTGCAACGTTCGACCAGCTCATCGAGGCTCGCTCCTTCGATGTATTCGAGCACGATGAACGGCCCGATCTCGTCTTCTCCGACTTGGTGGGTGCCCACGACGTTGGCGTGGTGCAGCGATCCTGTCAGCCTGGCTTCGTCGGTGAAGCGCAGCATTGCGTCCTCTCGTTCCACCACATGGGCGTGCGGACGCTTGACCACGACCAGCCGTTCGAACTCGCCGGCGCCAAGGGCTCGGCACAACCAAGCGGTGCCCATGCCTCCAGAGCCAAGTGGCAGCAGGGGCTGGAACCCCGCAGAGGATGGTCGTTCTGGTTTCACCGGGAAGCTTGGGTGCGGCTCTCTCGATTCCGCTCGGTTGCTTAGGGTATCACGACTTCCAGCGCCGGAGTACTCAGGGGCAAATGCAGCAGAAGCAGGCCGCTGCTCTGGGTCGCGTCAGGCGTGTTGTTCGCTACTTCGGCGCCGACCCGAGCAGGGTGCCGGCGCAGTTCGTCACCAGAATTGACCAGATGCACTGACACCGCAGCCGGTGGGCGACACTTGCGCGCGCAGTTCGGCGTCGCCGAAATCGACCAACTTCCAGCCTATGTAGGTCGTGCCTGCTGCGAGGAGCACGCTGCTGACGAGTAAAATGTCCGTGCGTCGCACGCTCGCGACCAATTCGTCATGACTGGCCTGGCTGGGTGGGTCCTCGAGCTCGCGCTTCTGGTCCAGCGCGTCCAATCCCGACCAAATGGTGAGCCCCGTGACGACCCCGGTCGCTGCGACGGCTGCGTAGAATGCTGCCGGTGGGAGCGGGGCTGCATGCCGCTCGTCGCGCTCCGCGCGTGACTGCGACTCGCGCTGAGCTGACGCCGACATCGGCGTCGGGCCCGGCTCGGGGTGTGCCGGTGGCGGGGGTTCCACGATGGCCAAGCTGATGCGGTAGGTGGCACCTGCGCTGCTCACCAAGTCATGCGATTGAGTGTGGTCATGGACGTGGGCGCTCACCCGGTGTGATCCCGGCACTACATGGATGGTGCCGGGCGTGACAGGGGTGCCGTCCAGATCGAGCTCGCAAGGTGCGGGAGAGCAGCTCAGCTCCAAGCGGGACAGGTGCACTTCTGCCTCGGCGAGCGCCTGGCGCGCCCGCGCGGCGAGTTCGGGGGCGGTGCCTGCCCGATCGGCCACGCGTAACGCGATTTGGGCCACGAGCAGCTGATCGTTGGCTTGCCGCGCGGCTGCGATCGCGTTGTTCATCGCTTCGTCGCTGGGGTGGATCGTGTCCGCTTCCAGAAACAGCTTGGCCGCTGCCGCATATTCCGCCCGCTCGAAGTGCGCCACCGCCGCGTCGTAAGTTTCGGCGGCGACACGCATCGAGTCCGTCTCCGCCACGCACGGACCGGTTGCGCCGATCACCGCGAGCAAGCAAGCGATCGGGCAGAACCAGCACCTGAAGGTTGCGGATACCGCGCGCTGCATGGGATAGTTCGAGCCTACCTGAACGTATTGCAACGTGCATCGTTATCGGCATCACTGGGCCATTGGATTTGCGCTATGGGCCTACAGTTGCGCACTCGTGATCGGCGACATTCCCGCTGCTGGTGACGGCAGTGCGGGTGGGGGCGGGCAGGGGGGCAGCGCCGCGAGTGGCACCGGCAACTCGAGCAGCGCGGGCGAAAGCGGACAAGCTGGAGCTCCTGCCACGACTGCTGAAGGTGGCGCCGCGAGTGACGCCTCCACTTCCAGCGGTGGCAGCGACCCCAGCGGTGCGATGGGGCTCGGAGGCACGGTGCCCGTCGCTGCGGGCGGCGCTGGTGGCGAGGCGGGAGAGGGTGGCAGCGCGGTGACGACCGCGGGTGGTGCGGGCGGCTCCGTTGCCATCGGCGGCACTGGGGGAGTCAGCGGCACTGCGGGAGTCAGCGGCACTGCGGGAGTCAGCGGCACGAGCGGTGGAGGCGGCGCCGGCGGAACCAGCGGCACTGGGGGAGTCAGCGGCACTGGGGGAGTCAGCGGCACTGGGGGAGTCAGCGGCACTGGGGGAGGGACTGGTGCTGTCGGCTCAGGTGGCGGTGGTGGGTGCGACCCTTGCGATTGCGACGACGACGGTGCGTTGGCAGAGTCTTGTGACGGCGACGACTGCGATGATGACAACGACCAGGTGTTTCCGGGGCAGACCCTGTTCTTCACCGAGTCCAGCGGCAGCGTCGGGTTCGACTACAATTGCGATGACCGCAGTGAACGCGAGTTCGAGGAGCCCGTGACTTGTGCGGGGCTCGCCCTGTTGGGGTGTGCGGCAGAGGCGGAAGGCTTCCTCGACACGTTACCCATTTGCGGTGCTAGCGCTGCGTGGGGAGGCTGCCGCGTCGATGGTCTCGTTTGTGTGAACGACGAGATCGATACGCGCGTTCTGCGCTGTCGCTAGGGCCACAGGCGTTTCGCGCTCCGCCGCCCGACAGTGTGCCGCGCTTGTGCGACCAGCTGCGCGCTTCTGCGCCAACGAGGCCCGCTTACCGAGGAAGCAAAGCTGGCGGAATCCAACGTGGGTCCGGACGGCTCCTGGTATCGGGGCGCACGGCATCAGCTGCGGCTTCTCTCGCTGACATGAATCGCCTATGCTGGCGGCATGTTCGACGAAGACCCCACCAAGCGCTATCGGACGGTCGCTTCGATCGTGCTGGCGAGCGACGATGCGAAGCAAATCGGGGCGTGCACGGGCCTAGCCGAGCAGCTTGCGGTGCATTTCAAACATTGCGAGGTCGGCCAACTCGGAGACGTGGCGGCTCACTGGCGGCCGTTTGCGCTGCTCGTGAGCGAACGACTTCACGCCGCTGCGGCCCCGGACAGCATCGAGGGCCTCGCACGCGAATACAACGCAACCCTGATCGTTTTGAGCGATAGCCTGCCTGAGACCGAGTTGACCAAGTCTTTGGCGCCGACGCTGAAGCAGTTGCTTCGCAAGCACTTCGCGTAAGCTGCCGTTCGTCGGCAAACGACTACCCGCGCTCGAACGGGCGCTGCGCGCCTGGCGCTGCGCGTTCACTCGTGGTCGTGTCGACCGAGCAACCTCGTGACCGCTCAGCGGGGCGCTGCGGGCGTTGGCTGGGAGCGAAGGATGAACGCCACCTTGCCGAACCGGAGAGGCTCGTCAGCTCGATTTCCCGCAGCTTGAGGTGCGCCAGCGGTGCGGCTTTGACGAGCAGCGTGTCGAACTCGATCGGATCCGTCACGATACGCGCGCCGGTGTCCAGGGTTGCCGCGAGGGCCTGCGCTGTCGCCTGTCCCGCGGCAGAGCCTACGAGCAGGGTCATCGACGCCACATGCCGCCGGTGTGCGATCAGGGTCCGGACGATGCTGCTCCGCGCGGAGAAGTCGAAGGTGGAGGATAGCAGCAGGTTGCAATAGAGGTGAGCGCTGTCGAACGTCGCAAGCCTCGTGGCGAGGCGTGTCGCGCACTTCGCGCCAAGGCCTGAGCAAACGTGACCGACGAGCCCGGCGTAGAACACGTCAGCAGAAAGCTCCCCCAGGATGGCTGCGCCAGAGCGCGCGGCGAGAATTTCGAGCGAATTCCCCATGGGCACACGTTACGTCCTCGAAGGCAGCGAGTTAAGACGGCGGCGAGTCGAGTGGAGGGGGCGCGAGGTCGCTGAACCACCTCTCAGAAGGGCTGGCAATGGCTGACGTGGTAGCGCTTGCACGCTGGATCTGACACCGTTGGTGTGCGGTCAGGCCCTGTGCGGTCGGCGCACAGGGTGCGCTCCTGGCCGGCGTCGCTCCTGACTTGCCGTGAGGCCGGGGAGTGTGTACACGAGTTCGTCACAGAACCGTTCGCGTTCCGTCAATTACATGGCAAATTCGCGCATTTTCCGCTTTCTAGGGCGAATTCACGACGTCGCGGCGCCCTTTGCCCGGCTGGGGCTTGCGAGTGCGTTGCTCGTGGGTATCGCCGACTACGTCGCGATCGTCACGGGCCAGTATACGGGCGACAGCGGGCTCCTGGCTCCCTACCTGCTGGCACTCGAGCTGGTGGTGTTGGCGTTCGTGGCGGCGCTGTTGGCGCTCTGGATTGCGGCGAGCGCATGGATCAGCAAGCGCGCGGGCGCTCGATGGGCTCGCTTCCCTCGCTTCGAAGTGTGGCTGCGTGCGTTCCTGACGTGTCTACCCTGGGCCGGGTTGCTCGCGTGGATCCCGAGCAGCTGGATCGCGGAACACTGGGCGGAGCTCCAGGGGGTGGGGCGCGCGGTCGCGATTGCTTTGTACCCGGCAGCGCTCGTCATGGCTTGGCTGGGCGCGCGCGCGCTCGACTCGCTGTCTCGGCGGGCGCCCGAAGGGCGGACCAGGTGGCTGTTCGGGGGCGTGGGCGCGGGCGCCCTGTTGATCGCTGCGGTGTTTTACTGGGCGGATCAGCACCTCTATGTCGGGTTGTACGACGACTTCCATTACGGCCTTGCCGCGCTCTACGTGAACGCCGTGTTTTTGGGCTTGTGGTCGCTGCGAACGAGCGTGCGGGGATCGGAAGGCCGCTTCGGTGCCTGGCTCGGGTCGCGCTGGACCGCGGGAGCGTCATTCGTCGTGGCGCTGTGCTCGCTAGTGGCACTGGACCAGGCGCGGCCAGCGATTTTTGGACCTTCGCAATCGGTCGTCTTTGGCAAGTTGGTTCACACGCTGCGTTCCGCCAGCGACTTCGATGAGGACGGTGTGTCGAGCTGGATGGGCGGCTCGGATTGCGCGCCGTTCGAGGCGCGGGTCACGCCGGGCAAGTTCGACCTACCGGGCAACGATCTCGACGAAGACTGCTCCGGTACCAGCGCCACCTGGCCCGAGCCGCACCGCACGGGCAAGTACCAAGTGCCCAAACTCGAGGGAAAAAACCTGCTGCTGATCAGTATCGACGCGCTCCGCGCCGATCATTTGGGTGTCTACGGCTATGCGCGCAAGACGTCCCCGAACATCGATGCGCTGGCTGCCCAATCGGTACGTTTCGCGCAAGCGCTTTCTCCGTCTCCCAAGACGATGGAAGTGTTTCCATCCGTGATGAGCGGTTTGTACCCTTCCAACATCTCTCGGAACTATTCCGATCCGGCGCTGCGCGAGTTCCTGAAGGACAAGGCGCAGGCCAGGGGGAAGAGAGTCCCGAAAGTCGGGGGCTCGGTCTGGTATCGAGTGGCCGACAATGTCGAGCTCTTGGCAGACCTCTTGAAACAGAAGGGTTACTCCACGCACGCCGTGACCGCCGCGCTGCCCCTCGACCTGTTCGGTTTGGAGCGGGGCTTCGACAGCGTCGCCAAGACGAAGGGCTTGACCCAGGTGGGACAACAGCTGCTCAAGAAGGCCGCCGGCCAGAAGAAGCCCTTCTTCCTTTGGCTGCATTACAACGGCCCGCACGAGCCCTACGACGCGCACCCAGAGTTCCCGTTCGGCGACAGGCCCATCGATCGCTACGACTCGGAGATCGCCAAGGACGATCAGCAGGTCGGGGTCGTGCTCGGTACGCTGCGTGAGCTCGGGCTCGAGAAAGACACGATCGTCGTCCTGACCGCAGACCACGGCGAGGAGTTCGGCGACCACGGGGGACAGTTTCACACTTACAACCTGTACCGGGAGCTTTTGCACGTTCCGCTGTTGCTCAAGCTTCCCGGTATCCGTCCTCGCGTCGTGACGGCGCCCGTCGAGCTGGTCGATCTGGTCCCCACCTTCTGCGAGGTGTTGAAGCTGTCGAAGTCTTGCGCACGCTACGATGGACAGAGTCTGATCGCTGCGATCGAAGGTCAGCGCGAGCCCGGTCGCGGCGCTTACGCGGAGGCTTACAAGGGTGCCGGTCAGTTGCAGCGCCGGTCGCTGTTCGACGGGCGCTATCGTTTGATCGAGGACTTCCAACACGATCGTGTGGAGCTGTACGACCACGAATCGGATCCGAACGAGCAGCGTGACATAGCCAACGAGAACCCGAAGATCGTGCGGCAGCTCATGGACCGTATGACGACGCGAGCCTGGTTTCGCCAGGGCCAGTTGTTCACGAAGTACCACGCGGTCAACGATCCCATGGTCCTCGCCCAGGGCTTCAATCTGCTGCTCGATGACGAACTTCTGGACTACGCGCTCGACCAGATCGAGCGAGAGCCTCACCCGAAGTACGAAAGGTATCTGAAGCGGCTGCGACGGCGCACGGACCTCAGCGCCGCCACCAAGCGGCGAGCCAAAGCCATGGCAGCCGAGTGCCGCGCCGCCGGCCGTCAGCTGAAAAAGGGCGGGGCCGCTGTCGAGCCGAGGAGGAAAGCCGCTCCCTGATGGGCTCGTCGCACGCATAGACTGCCGGAGTCGGCGTACACAGAGCAGCAGGAGTCGGCATCGATTCAGGGCAAAGGCTTTGGGTCGCGGGCCAAGTTGCGGGGCAAAAAGCCACTTGGCTGCGGCCCGACGCGCGCGCGACCCGGGCTTATACTTTGGCGATGAGACTCGCCGTAGCCCCTCCGTTGCTGCCGATGTTGGCCAAGCGAGTGAGCGCGTTGCCCGAGCGCGGGGATTGGATCTTCGAACCGAAATGGGACGGCTTTCGCACTTTGTCGTTCCGCGACGGCGACGAGATCTTGCTGCAAAGCCGCGATCAAAAGTCGCTCAATCGCTACTTTCCGGAGCTGATCGAGCCACTGAAGGCAAGCTTGCCGGAGCAGTGTGTCTGTGACGGTGAGATCGTGGTGGCCCGGGGTGGGGCGCTCGATTTCGATGCGCTGCAATTGCGCGTGCATCCGGCCGCATCACGCGTGCAATTGCTGTCGCGCGAGATGCCCGCTTCGGTCGTGTTCTTCGATTTGCTGTGCGAAGGCGATCGGGATCTGCGGACGGAGCCGTTCGCGGCGCGGCGAAAGCGTTTGGAGGAGTTGCTGCGAAGCGCCAAGCCGCCGTTGTTTCTGACGCCCAGCACCAGCGATCGCGCGACGGCGAGTGCTTGGTTCGGGCGCTTCGAGGGGGCGGGGCTCGACGGCGTGATGGCCAAAGCACCGAGCGGCGCGTACGAGGCCAACAAGCGCGTGATGCTGAAGGTGAAACACGATCGCGAGTGCGATTGCGTCGTGGCCGGCTTTCGTTGGCACAAGAAAAGCGGCGATCACGACGTGGTAGGATCGCTGCTCTTGGGCTTGTACGATTCTGCCGGCCAGCTGCAGCACGTCGGCGTGTGCGCCAGCTTCACGATGGCCAAGCGCCGCGAGCTGGTGCAAGTTCTGGCGCCGTACCGCGAGCATGCCCTCGACCAGCACCCGTGGCGCAGTTGGGCCGAAGGCAGCGGCGACGCGGACGGCGGCCAGCGCATGCCCGGAGGGAAGAGCCGCTGGAGTGGCGGCAAAGATCTATCGTGGGAACCCGTGCGCGCCGAGCTGGTGGTCGAGGTCGCTTACGACCATCTGCAGAGCGGCCGCTTCCGGCACACCGCGCAGTTTCGCCGTTTTCGTTCGGACAAATCGCCGGCAGAGTGCACGTTCGCGCAGCTCGAAGTCGTGGCCCCGCAAGAGCTGGAAGAAATCTTCGGGACGTCCGCCCCGGCGGAATCGTAGGTAGCTACCGTGGACGCGAGCGCGTCGGAGCGTCGTCGGGATCGGGCTGGCCCTGCGCGGGTCGCAGCGCCTCGGGGACGTGGCGCAGGTTCACCCGGATCCGCGTCCACGTCGACGAGCGACCGCGCATGGAATCGGTGAGGATGTCGTCGACGGCCAAGTGCGCAGCGGCGGCTGCATGCGCGGCCTTCCAACGTTCGAGGCCAGCGAGCGCCGCCTCGCGGTCGGGCGATTGGGCGACCACGAGCAACGGCGCCTTGGTGCGCGGGGACTTGGCGCGCGGGGACTTGGCGCGCGACGGGGCGACGCGCGGGGACTTGGCGCGCGACGGGGCGACGCGCGGGCCTTCTCCGGTCATCTTTTTGAAGTGGGGAGGCCAAGGCGCATCGCCGATGCCAGCAGCTTCGTCACGCGCCGCCAGCTCGAGCAAACTGTCGAGCGAGCCAGGGTGCGCATCCATCGCCGCGTGCGGGTCGCCACGCGCGGCGAAGCGGGCGGGCAGCGTCAGTACCGTAAAATCAGCAGGATCGCAGTCGGGGACTTCGTGCCACTCGAGCGGCGTCGAGACGCGCGCATCGGGCAGTGGTCGAACCGAATACGCGGAGGCGGTGGTGCGATCCTTGGCATTCTGGTTGTAGTCGAGGAACACGCCATGCCTCTCCTCTTTCCACCACTTCGAGCTCGCCAGCTGTGGCACGCGGCGTTCGACTTCGCGTGCCAGCGCCAAGGCCGCCCGGCGCACCTCGGTGAACGACCAGCGCGGCAGGATGCGCACGTTGACGTGCATGCCGCGCGAGCCGCTGGTTTTGGGATACCCTTGGAGACCATGCTCGTCGAGCACGGCTCGCACCTCCAGGGCCACCTGACGCACGTCCGTCCAGCTGACTCCGGGCCCAGGATCGAGGTCGACGCGTAGCTCGTCCGGATGCTCTAGATCGGCGGCGCGCACGGCGTGCGGGTGCAGCTCGAGGCAACCCAGATTCACGATCCACGCCAGCGCCGCGGCATCGTTCACGATCAGCTCCTCCGCGGTGCGGCCCGATGGAAACGACAGCGTGGTCGACGTGAGCCACTCCGGACGCTTGCTGGGGGCGCGCTTCTGGTAGAAAGGCGGCGCTTCGGCCCCGTTGACGAAGCGTTTGAGCACCAGCGGACGACCGCGAATGCCGAGCAAAGCCCCCTCGGCGACGCTCAAGTAGTACTGAACGATGTCGAGCTTCTTGAGCTTTACCTGCTTGGTAAAGTACGGTTTGTCGGGGTGCGTGATGGTCACGCTATGACCTGCGATCGAGAGCGTCGTGTTTCGAGAATCGTCCGTCATGCTACGGCTCCGCTCGGCCGCACCAGGGCGAGGAATCGCTCGGCGTCTTCGGTGTTGAGCACTTCCCTGCGCCGTAGCCCGCCGCGCCGCGCCATCGTGGTGCCGTAGCGCAGCACGTCGAATCCACGCGTGGAATGCGCGTCGACCGAGATCACGAACGGGATGCCGCGTTCGCGCGCCGCCGGGATCCATGCCGGCGGCAGGTCCAGGCGGTGCGGATCAGCGTTCAGCTCGATCGCGCCGCGGGACCCCGCGAGGGCGTCCAACACGGCCGGAACGTCACAGTCGATGGGCTCGCGATGGTTCAAGATGCGCCCCAAAGCGTGGCCCCAAATCTTGAAAATGGGCAACGAAAGCGCACGCACCAGGCGCTCGGTCATGGCCGCTCGGTCCAAGCGGTGACGGGCGTGGATGCTGGCGATGACCACGTCGAACTGCTCGAGGACCCGGTCTGGGTAGTCCAGCGAGCCGTCTGCCAGGATGTCGGCCTCGGTGCCGCGCAGAATACGGATCGGTACGGCGGCTTGAGCCGCGGCAATTTCGTCCCATTGCGCCTGGAGGCGGTCGAGCGTGACGCCGTTGGCATAGCGGGCAGTCGGCGAGTGATCGGTGATGGTAATGTACTGCATGCCGAGCGCGTGCGCGGCCTGCGCCATTTCGAGCACGCTGTTCCGCCCATCGGAATAGGTGGTGTGACAATGCACCAAGCCTTTGATGTCTGCTTCGCTGACCAGGTCACCGAGGTCTTCGGTCTCGGCGCGATCGAGCTCGCCGGCGCCGGTGCGGAGCTCGGGCGGCACGTAGCACAAGTCGAGTGCGGCGTACAAAGCGGCTTCGCTTTCGAAAGCGCGTGCCGCTGTCGACCCCTGCAGCGCAAAGCCGCGCGCCTCGGCGCGCCTGCCGAGGGCAGCCACGTGGGCGGCGTTACCCGTCGCGAACACGAGCGCAGTTCCCCAATCGGCAGCGGTCGCTGGATGCAGGCGCAGCTGGAGCCCTTCGCTCAAATAGGCGCGCCGCGCGCTCGCATCGACGCGCAGCACTTGTCGCAAGCGTGACACGTGCGAGAGCGCTGCTTCGCCATCACCGAGCACGACGAACTCGAGCTCGCGCACCGTTTCTTCCCCGCGCCGCGCGGCACCCGCGAGTTCGACGCGCTCGGCGACCTCGAGCAAGGCTGCTCGCAACGTAGCCGCGCGATCCTGCGCCCGCGACAACAGCGTCGGGGCCGGTCCTTGCTCGACCCGTCCGAGCCAGCGGTCGCACGCCTCGAGGAGCCGCGCCTCGGTCGCGATTCCGAAGCGCGGTAGCGCGCGCACCCGGCCCTGAGCACACGCGTCGCGCAGCTCCGCCACCGACCGCACGCCCAGCCCTTCGATCAACGTGCGCAAGCGCAGCGGCGTCACGCCGTCGACTTGGCAGAGCTCGCTGGTGCCCGGGGGCTGCTCGCTGCGCAGCCGCTCCAGGTACTGCGAGCTACCCGTGTTCCACAGCTCCTGAATTTGCGAAGACAAACTCGCCCCGATGCCCTCGAGATCCGCGAGGCGGCCTTGTTCGACCCAGGGCCCGAGATCGCCGACGATGGCGACGACCTCGGCCGCCCGCTGATACGCCTTCACCTTGAACTTCGGCGCGCGCGAAAACTCGAGCAAAACGGCGAGCTCGCGCAAGGCATGGATCACCTCGGTCGTACTTTGCACCGCCTGCATGTTGCATCTCCAATGCCAGGAAGCCAAGCCTCGGACCAGCGTGGCCTCGCCGCCGGTCCCCCAGGTATCGGCACCGAGCTTCGGCCGATGGTGCCGCGCGCCGCTTGGAACTCGTGGGCGAGGACGAGTCTGCGTCAGTCAGCTCGGTTGGGGCAGGCCTGAGTGCTGCTTTTCTAGGTACTCTTTCAGCGCCACGGCGTTGTTGTGCTCGCGGTCGGTGGCTGCGAAGAGCAGTGTCGTGGTGCGGCGGGGGGAGGTGAGGAGCTGCTCGATCACGCTCGCGTGCTGGTCGAGCTCCCGAAAGTACTTGCGCTTGAACGCACTCCACTTCGACGGATCATGACCAAACCACTTGCGGAGCTCGGCGCTGGGGGCGAGGTCCTTGAGCCAGGCATCGAGGTTTGCGTCCTCTTTGGAGAGACCTCGGGGCCAGATCCGATCGACGAGTACGCGGCGCCCATCCGAACGCGCGGGGACGTCGTAAACCCGCTTCACTTTCACCGTCACTCTCACTGCTACCTTGAAGTTCGGGGCTACTTGGTTGCGGGCCAGCCCAGCGTCAGGAGTAGGGTGCTGTCCACGTCCGCATGGACGTCATGCGACAGACCCGCTCCCAGTACTAGAAGCTGTCCTTCCGGAACGTCCACGCGACGGTCCGGGAGCTGGACGTGGATGCGTCCGGAAAGGGTCTGCACTGTGGCAGTCACGCTCGCGTGATGTTCGGCAATCGTCTTTCCGGCTTGGATCGCGACGACGACGACGCGAAGATCTGGGGTTCGGATGAGTGTTCGAGCCGTCTGGCCTCCGTGCAGATAGGGCGCTTCAGCACGTAGCTCGCGAGCGACGGTCGCGAGATCGAAGCTCACGCCGTGGTCTGGTACCGTGGGTGTGTTCAGCATGGCGCGCTCCGCTGCACTGCTGGAACGTAGCCACCATCGTCCTCCCAGCGGGAGAGGGTGCGTGGATCCAACGGGTCGATCGAAGTTGCCCGCTGGGTCATCGACGGCGAGGGCACGTCGAGTGCAGCGTCGTGATGTTCACGACGTCGCTGATCCTTCGCCCATGGGGCCATTTCGTTATCCTGCATGGTGCGCTCGTGGGAAGGGGATGGCGTTCTCGAGCTCGTGCGAGCGTGATGACATAGCTGCTGCACGAGGCAGGATGCGTGCCAGGCGTGCGCGCCCACGGAATCAGCGGAGCGCGCCAAGGTTTCAGGTGAAAGAGACGCGGCAGGGGTTACTTCCTGCAGAATCTGCGCCGACCGAGGTGCTCTTCGAGGGTGTACCAGGCCCGCCGGGTGATGCTATGCCGGCTCCGGCGCTGCCCGAGCGATCGAACGCCGCACCAACGGGCCAATGGTCAGGCCTTGCCCGACCACCGAAACCACGACCACCACATAGGTGATGGTCAGCAAGATTTCGCGCTCTGCCACCAGGGTACCGTCGGCCAGTTGGGCGGGAATCGAGAGCGCAAGCGCGACCGAGACGCCGCCGCGCAACCCGCCCCAGGTCAAGATGCGGATCGCGCCGGGTGAAAAGACACGGTACCTGCGCAGCAGGCTGACCGGCAGCGCGACCGCGATGAAACGCGCGAGGATCACGACCGGAAACGCCAGCACCCCGGCGATCAAGCTCATACCGTTGAACGAGATGATCAGAAGCTCGAGGCCAATCAATACGAAGAGCACGGCGTTCAGGATCTCGTCCATCAGCTCCCAGAAGTCGTCCAAGTGCTCGCGCGTCTTCTCACTCATCACGCCGGCGCGGCCTTCGTTGCCGATGAACAGGCCGGCCACCACCATCGCGATCGGGCCGGAGACGTGAATGGCATAAGCAAGCGCATAGCCACCAGCTGCCGTGGCGAGTGACAGCAGCACTTCGACCTTGTAGTCGTCGACGCTGCGCAGCATTTTCAGGGCGACCCATCCGAGAAGCAAACCGAAGAGCACGCCGCCGACAGCCTCTTGCGCGAACAGCAGCGTGAGGCGTTGTACGTCGAACCCCATCGCACCCGAAGCGATCTCGAGCAGACCGAGAAATGCCACCACGGCGACGCCGTCATTGAACAGCGACTCGCCCGCGATCTTCATCTCCAACTCCTTCGGCGCGCCGACGTGTTTCAAGATGCCCAACACCGCGATGGGATCCGTTGGCGAGATCAGAGCGCCGAACAGCAAGCAGTACAGAAACTGAACCTGCACGCCCATCAGGTTCAACAAAAAGTAGGCCATGCCGCCCACCAGCACCGTGGACACGAGCACACCGGCGCTGGCGAGAAAACCAATCACGGTCCGCTGCTGTTTCAGATCCGCCAGGTTGACGTGCAGCGCTGCTGCGAACAGCAGAAATCCCAGCATGCCTTGCATCAACGTCTTGTTGAAGTCGACGCCGGACAAGAACCGCTCTGCGCCCGCCTGTACCGCAGGCAGGACCTCTCCGATGGCGATCAGCAGCAACGAGCTTCCCATCGCGATCAGCATCAAGCCGATCGTGGTCGGCAACCTCACGAAACGATGATTGAGATAGCTGAAGATGGCCGCGAGGGACAGCAACGCAGCGCTGATCTGAAACAGGTCCATCGTGGACTTTTACCTGCACCAGCGCGTGGCCTCAAGTCAGCACGACGACCGCGCGAAGGCCCGCGCACGAGCGTTCGCGAGGACCGTCTGCGGTGCGGGCTCTGGTGCATTTCGCCCACAAACGTCGGCTTTTGCGTTTCTGGTGAGCACGCCGCTCGCTGCGGCCAGATGCCGGCGCGCGCAGAAGTTCGGGGTGACGTAGACTCGCGTTCAAAATCCGCCAGCACCGGTGTGTGAACGATGATGCCCCGGGCCCAAGGTCGCGCCGGGCAGGCGCCCGCTCGAGCCGGCCACCAGGTTTCTGGTTGACACGTTACGCCAGATTACGTAGAAATACGTTCGATTCCTAGAACTCACCCGTGAACCTACCACTGCCTCGGTCACGAGCCGGGAGCCGAGGAGCCCTCGCAAAGACCTTGTCTGGCCCGACACACCTCTCTTGTTCCGTGAGAAATCCCTGTGCCGTGTGCGAGCTCCGGCTGTGCGCGAAGGGGACCCGACGCTGATGACTGGCCGCGCCCTCGTATCGTCACTGGCGTCGGGCGACGACCCCGACACCGTGTTCGACCGCTGCTACCCGGAGTGGGTTCGTCGTCACAGCCGACGCCACTGGACCCCCGTAGAGGTCGCGCGGCTTGCCGCCGAGCTTCTAGTCACCGATGACGATACGCGTGTCCTCGACATCGGGTCTGGGGCTGGCAAGTTCTGCATCGTGGGCGCGCTGACGACGCGCGGCACTTTTTCGGGGATCGAGCAGCGCGCGGATCTGATCGAAGTGGCTCGCGCGGCTGCGGATCACTGGGGTGCTCCGCGTGCGAGCTTCATCCACGGCAATATCACCTCCGTCGACTGGCGCGCGTTCAATGCCTTCTACCTTTTCAATCCGTTCTCGGAATACAACGAGGGCTTGTCCGGGGCGATCGATCAGTCGATCTCGTTCTCCCCGGCGCTCAGTGAGAGATACATTCGATTCACCAGGGCACGGCTGGCAGAAACCCCCTTGGGCACGCGCGTGGCGACCTATCATGGGTACGGCGGGGCCATGCCCCCAGGGTTTCGGTGCATACAATGCGAGCCCAAGGGTTCGGATTTCGTGGAGATTTGGGTGAAGGAGCCGGGGCGTGCGTGGCCCCCACCTTCTGACAGGGCCGGCGAGAGCTCCACGCCGTCGAACGGTCCTCGGGCGGCGTAGTCGATTCACGGAGAGCGCCATGGACGATCGCCTGATGACCATCAAGCAGCTGGCTACGTACCTCAACGTGAATGAACGTACGGTCCTGAAGTTGGTGCAGGACGGACTGCTGCCTGGTGTGAAGGTCGGCAATCAGTGGCGCTTTCGACGAGCCATGATCGACACCTGGCTGGACGATCAGATGCTCGGCATCACTCCTCGGTACGTCGAGCCGCCAGGGGCCGCGGAGCCCCGTAGACTGCTGACGCTAGCCAGCTGCTTCGAACCCAATCATGTTCTGCCGGAGCTCGCGGCGCGGAGCAAACTGTCGGTGGTCGTCGAGTTAGCGGCCCACGCCGAGCAGCTGGGGCTCGTGCGTGAGGCTACCTGGTTCGTCGGGGCGCTCGTGCAACGCGAGAACGTGATGCCGAGCGCCATGGAGAACGGGCTGGCGTTCATGCACACCCTGCGCCGCAACCCGCAACAGGTGACGCGGCCCTTCATGATCCTGGGGCGGTCGAAGCAGGGCGTGGACTTCGATGCGCTCGACGGCAAGCCCACGCATCTGTTCTTCGTCTTGGGGCTCAAGTACGACGAGCTTCATCTCCCGTGGTTGTCCAAGCTGGTTCAGATGCTCGTGCAGCCCGAGGTCGTTCCTGCGCTGCTGGCAGCCGAAGGCGGAGCGCAGATCTACCAGCGCCTGGCCGATGCGGAGCGCAGGCTGGAGCCGGTCGTCGCGAGGCAATGATGGTCACCGCTAGGTCAGGTTGGAATCGGGTGTGACGCCGCACGCGCTCACGTTGACGTGCAACGCCGCGCTCCTCGGCTGGGTGGGGGAAATCGCTCGCCTGACGCGGGCGCGAGAGGTCGCTTGGTGCGACGGATCGGCGGCCGAACGCCGTCAGATCGTCGCCTCGGCTGCCATGGCTGGCGCTCTGTTGAGCGAGTCCAAACGGCCTTCACACGTGCGCCGCGGGCTGCCGCTCGCCAGCGCGCAGGGGCTCGACCGGCTCACCTTCGTCTGCACGCCCACCCGCGCTGAGTCGGGCTCCGGCAGTCATTGGATGGCGCCGAGCGTTGCCTATCGCAAACTCGAGAGGTTGCTCCGAGATTCGTTGGGTACCGGCACGTTGTACGTGGTTCCGGACGTGGTCGATGATCCCGCCTTCCCGCAGGGCAGGGTCTTGATCGAGTTGACCAACAGCTACCACGGCATCCTGAGCATGGGGGTCAGCGGCCGCATGGGCAGGGAAGCCTTGGACGTGCTCGGCGAATCCAACGCGTTCAGTCGCGGACTTCATGTCTGCTTGAGCCATGCCGCCCAGCACCTGTTGGTTTGCCACTTTCCAGAAGACGACGCGACCTGGTCCGTGAGCTCTTAGCAGCGTCGGTCGAGGTTCCCGTGCAAGGGGCCCGGTCCCAATCGGGTACGTCAGAAACTCCTCGGCGGCGCGTTCGGGTGCTATGACGCGGGGATGGCGCTCTCTCCTGCTCTGCGTGCCCACGCGCGGCTGCCCCTCGCGTTGATCGGGGTTGCCGGGGTGCTTTGTGTTACCAGCGCCTGGGCGCCGCCGGCGGGTCACACGTCTTGGGCGCTCGAGGTCGGGCCTGGCCTGCTCGGCATCGCGGCCCTGGTCGCCCTCTACCCGCGGCTGCCGCTGTCGCATTGGGTTTATGCCGGCGTGCTCTTGCACTTGTGCATCCTGATTTACGGCGGCATGTACACCTATGCCGAGACGCCGCTCGGCAACTGGGCGCGCGACACCTTCGGCTGGAGCCGCAATCACTACGACCGCGTTGGTCACCTGGCTCTCGGCGTGTTTCCGTGCTTCACGGTGCGCGAAGTGCTGCTCCGGCAGACGCCGCTCCGGCGTGGGGGCTGGCTGTACTTCTTGATCCAGTGTGTGGTGCTCGCGGTCGCCGCATTTTGGGAGCTGCTCGAGTGGTGGGTGACCTTGGTCGTGGCCGGCGACACCGGTACGGCGTTTCTCGGGAGCCAGGGTGACGTGTGGGACGCGCAGTGGGACATGCTGCTGGCGCTCGTAGGCAGCATGCTGGCGTGCTGGCTGTTCGGCGCGGCGCACGATCGGTCGATGGCGCTCGTGCCTCCGCCGGACGTCCACCGCGTCGAGGCAGTTGTTCCGCCACCCCCCTCGGGGCCCTAGGGGCACGTGTACAGACCCAGCCCCGATGAGTGTGCTAGGTTGTAACTGCTGCAGGAAGGGTTCAGCGGGTCGCACACTAGCCGCCAGCCTCCGTCCGGGCAGACGCTGCCCGTGAAGCACTGCGCGGGGTTGCCGCCCGGGAGTGCGCGGTAGCAACAGAGCTGGCCCGCCGCGCAGTCGTTCTGACCGTCGCAGTGAACTCACCGGGTGAACCGGAGGTGCCGCAGACGGACGAGTGGATGTTGCAGCCCAGGTTCGACGGACACTTGGTGATGGGAGGAGTCTGCAAGCACGACACGAAGCCGGGCAGTCCGATGGTGCCGTCGGTGCGGCAGCTGCCATCGAAGCAACCTTGCTCGCAACTCATGTCGCTCCAAACACCGCCGCCGGCCGCCACACACGATCGCCGCGTGACGTCGTTGCTGCCTCAGATGGATACGAGCTCTTGAATTTCGCGAATGGCCTTGTGCTTGGCGAGCGCCAGCACGTGCTCGTGATTCTTGGGCGTCAAGTGCGCCTTCAGGCGGTGGAGACCGCTCAAGTGGATCTCACCGCGGGCCACCATGGCAAACGAGCCAGAGAGTCGAACAGCGAGCATGCACTCGAGGCGACGAGTCTTCAGCCCCGGCCGCTGACACCCCAAGGCCCCCCCGGTTCCCACCCCCTCCGCGGCCTGACGCCGCTCACGCTCTCCCGCAGTCCAGTCGTCCCGCCGCTCGCTGGTCCCCCGCGCCGCTCGCTGGTCCCCCGCGCCGCTCGCTGGTCCCCGCGCCGCTCGCTGGGTGCCCCGGGCCGCTCGCTGGTTCCCTCGCGCCGCTCGCCGCGACGCTGGTGGAAGCCGCCCGTACGGCGTCTCGCAGCATGTATCGCGCGAGTGGTTCCCTGACTTTCAGCGCCTTCCGCGCACGCTTTCGGGCCATGAAGCCTGCGCCGTAGTCGCGATCGGCTTCCAAAGCATTATGCGCTGGACACCTGAGGCCAAGGTTATCAGC
>JAICQQ010000120.1 GCA_025937785.1 Polyangiaceae bacterium | reverse complement strand
GCCAATCCAGCGAGCGACCTGACGCGGCGCAATGACCTGTGCCAACCCAAGGCCAACACTCAGCCACCCCAGCGTGCTGGCACGGCGCTGCCCGGATGTCGGACGCGCCACGCCCCAGGGTGGAGTGCCGGCCCCTGTTCGCGCCAAGGGGTACGCCCGGGTTTCGTTCGTTACTGCGGAGCTCATACTCTCACCTCGCTTCGGGTTGGGCTCGCTTTCCTGCAAGCATCGAACCACCCCGAGCCTGAGCGCCGTGCGAACGTCGGCCCGCACGCCAGAACACCTCGCCACGTGTCAACTTGCCGCGCATCCATGCAACCGCGAGTGGTGGAATGAATCTTTGATTCGTCTAGTCTCAATAGGACGCCAGAGTGCGAACTATGGAGACAGGACACTAGTCGCTGCGCTACTAACTGAGAAGGTGACCGGCGTAGATCTCGTGGGCTGGCTAAGCTCTCTCGTGTTGCTGCTGACTCTCGGCCAACAGGTGCGCAAGCAGTGGCGATCGCGGGACAGCCGCGGCGTCTCGACCTGGCTGTTCGTGGGGCAGATGGCAGCTTCGACTGGCTTCGCGCTGTACAGCTACTTGCTCGACAACTGGGTCTTTCTCTTCACCAACATAGCGCTCCTCGTCAACGCCATGCTCGGCGAGTGGATCACGCTGCGCAACCGCCGCACGTCGCCACACGAAGCCTCGAACTGATCTCAGACTACCAAGGTCAGTTCCGATCGCCGCCGGGGACGCGTTTGAACGTTGCTAGTGCGCGAGCTTTCAGGTCGCCGCAGGCTTCGGGCCCCAGGTTGGTGCGCTCTTCTGGATCGGTCAGGACATCGTAGCACTTCCAACCGGTGTCCCAGGCGCGGGCTTCGAGTTTCATGTTCTTGTGCATGTAGCCCCAGTTCTCGAAGGCGCAGCTCCAAACGCCGGCGCAGTTGGTCATGGGCAGGGCGCGCTCGTTGCTGCCGGGGCGCAGCAAGCTGTGACCGATGATGCGTTGCTTGAAGGGAGAGAGCTCAGGGGCGTCCCACAGCCCGAGCAAGTCGATGACCGTCACGGCTAGATCCGGGTGAAAGGTGAACTCGTCGCGCTTTTCGCTGAGCGCACGCGCTTCCGATTCGCTGAGCGTGCCGGGGGGTGCGTCGACCCAACCGGGCACCTTCACCTCCTCGTCGAAGACGCTGAAGGTGTGACCCATCTGCCCGTGCTCGCGGAACGCTTCGGCGTGATCGCTGGTGTAGACGACCACTGTTCGCTTGCCGAAGTCGGTGGAGCGAAGATGCTTCAGCATCTCGGCCACGTGAATGTCCTGCTGGTGTACGGCGTTCTTGTACAGGTTCTTGAAGGCCTGGTTGTCCGATGCGGCTTTGCTGGTGGTGGCCGGTTGAAACGGTTGCGGCCCCGCCGGGTCAAGGTAGTACGGGTAGTGCACGTTCGAGAGCTGGACGACCGCCAGGAACGGTTCCTTCAGCTCACCGATCTCGTGATTGACGCGTTCTGCGAGTAGCCCCTCGGGAGCGCCCATGTCCAAGTCGGCAGTCGGATCGAGGTCGGTGGCCGAGCAGAAGCGATCGACGCCCAGGTTCTTCACCCACAGCCGCGCGTTGCCGAACATCATGTTCTGGCTGGTCCAGAACGCCGTGCCGTAGCCAGCGGCCTTTGCGTAGTCGAAGATCAGGGGCCAGGTGTGCAGCACCTCGCGGTCCTCGTGCGGGCCCACCCCCGACCACAGCACCGCCAACGAAATCGCCGTCGACGAAGCCAGCGAACGCATCTGATTCAAGGGGTAGCGCTCGGGCGTGAGTGCGTTCGAGTACTGGGTAGCGACACAGTCGGGTCGATACTCGACACAGGTGCTGTCGGACCGCACGCTTTCGAGGATCACGAAGAGCACGTTGCGCGGCGCCGAGGGCTTGGCCCGGAGCGGAGGCACCGCTAACGACTCACGCGCCCGCGGCCGCAGCTGATTGCTCTGTTCAGTGAAGCCGGCCTGGGTTCTGATGAGTCCCCCCACAGCATGCATGTAGAGCATGTCGGGCGTGGATGCCTGCACGTGGCGGTGCTGAGTGGGGATGAAGAAACTCGCGATCACCAGCAGCGGCGCCACCCAGGCTGCGACGCGTCCCTTCCAGCGCCTCGGCCGCACCAGCAGGCGCCCCGCCCACACGACGAACACGCTGAACACCAGGATCGGTAGCTTGGCGGCGATGTAGTTGGGCAAGTCGGCGAACAGCTGGTTCACCACGCTGTCAGCGAAGTTCGACGCGAACAGCGAGACATCCACGTTGAGGTAAGCGTTGTACTGCTCGAAGAAGTACGTCTGACCGCCCACCGCGAAAGTGATGAAGAAGACGAACAGTGCAGCGCTGGTCCACGCGCCCCAGCCGCGGCGGCGCGACGCCGCAAATACCAACACGCCCCAAACCACGCACGCTTCGGCGATCGAACCCAGGTAGGCGCCCCAATTGTATTGGTCCATCTGGGCCAAACGTGCCCAGCGCCGGCTCGCATCGAGCGCTACCACCAACGAGACAGGCGCGAGCACCCAGAGCCAACCGAAGCGGCGGCGCCAGCGCGCAAAGCGCCGGAGCAGCGTGAGCTTGCTCGCTCGTGCAATGTCGCGGCCAGACGCAGCGGGCTCCGCCACGGCGGCAGAGCGCTGCGCCATGGAGTGGCTCGCGCTCGCGTCCGCCGGCGGCAGTGGAGTCGTCGAATCGATGGGATTCACTGAGCCGAGAGACAATAGCGGGTCAAATGGGCGTCAACAAGTTGGTGATGACGTAGTTGGTAATCAGCAGCGCCACTGCACTTTGTACCACCGCCTGGGTGGTCGCCTCGCCGACCCCTTTGGCGCCACCGGAAGCGTAGAACCCTTGCCGGCAAGAAATCGACGCGATCAGGAAGCCAAAGGCAGCGGCCTTGATCTCGCCCATCCAGAAATCGTCCAGCGTCAATGATTTCTCGATGTTGGAGATGAAAATGCCGGGATCGACGCTCATCCATTCCACGGCCACGACCCAGCTGCCTGCCATGCCGACGCAGGTGTACAGCACGCACAGCAGCGGTACCATCAGCACCGACGCCACCATGCGCGGGGACAGCAGGTATTGCACCGGGCTCACCCCCATGGTCGTCAAGGCATCTATCTGTTCGGTCACCCGCATGTTGCCCAGCTCGGCGGCCATGGCGCTGCCGGCGCGAGCCGTCACCATCAGCGCGGCGAAGACCGGGGAAATCTCGCGGGTCAGCGAGACAGCCACCACCAGCCCCACCACACCTTCGGCGCTGAACTGGCGCAGGCTGTACACCGTCTGCAGCGCGAGCACCATGCCGCTGAAAACGCCCGTGAGCGAAACGATGAACACCGACTGGACCCCGATGAAATCCATCGCGGCAAACAGCTGACTCAAGCGATAGGGAGGCCGGATCACCCAGACCAAGGTCTGGACGGTGAGCAAGATGTAGCTCCCGATCGTGTCGAATAGTTTGACGAACGGATCGAGCAAACGCGCGGCCCAGCTGGGCCCTTTCTCATCTGGTTCGACCGCGGCCATGACCATCGGGTCAGGAGTCTCGCACAGCTTCGAGCAACTTCGAAGCAGAAGGTCCCGTGGCGGAGAGGCGCGCGCCTCGGGGATCGAGGCTGAAGCTGACCACGAGCGCGTCCCCGCCCAGGGCGTCGATGTAGGGCTCCCCCCACTCCACCACCACGACGAAGCCGTCTTCTCGCTGGGCGTCCAGGCCCAGCTGCTCGACCTCGCGCGCATCTTTCAGGCGGTAGACGTCGGCGTGAGCCAACGGCGGCTGGGTGGCGTGCTCGTGCACCAGCGTAAACGTCGGGCTCGGCACCCGCCGCTCCTCGGGTAGCCCAAGCGCACGGCACAGGGCTCGCGTGAAGAACGTCTTGCCGGAACCGAGCGGCCCGCTGAGCACCACCAGCTGGCCCGGGGCGAGATGCGGAGCGATGCGCCGCGCGAGTCGCTTGGTGGCGAGTTTGTCGGGCAACGGGATCACGTTGGTTGACTCTTGGTTCATGGACTTCTCGTCGCCGCACGTACGACCGGGCGGAGCTCTCGCGGGAGTTGATGCTGGCCTGCAAAGCCATCCTGGTGGGAGGTTCTCAGCTTGACGGTGGTGGACAGTAGCCGATCGCGTGCTCGCGTGTGCAACTCGGCCACGATCAGCGCATCGTCGACGGTCTCGATGGGAAAGGGGGCCAGCGCGCGTTTTGCCAGAGCCGCCGCGTCTTGACCAAGCGCTTGGTACCAGGCGTTGGGCATGTCCCGACTGCTCGGTACCCCCTCGGCCGGGAACGCCCCAGCGCGCACGAACACGATCGAGCCCGGGGTGCCGGGGTCGGGGGCCAGGGCGGCAGACTCGAGGCCCAAAGCGAGCTCGAACCCTCGTCCCGCGCGCCGGGTCTCTTCGATGACGTCCTGGCTACAGCGCTCGTCTCCGAGCAAGAGCAACGCATCGACACCCGAACGCTGCCACTCGGTCACCGGGAAACGCGACGCGCCCGCGGTGTCGACCTGGTTGACGCAGGAGGCCGACCCTGGGTCGAAACCGACCTCGACCCAGCGCCGGGTCCCTTCGCGCCGCAACGCGGCCTCGAGCACACTCCGCTGTGTCGCGAGCGGTTCGCCCAGTGAGAAAGCGTACTCCCATTCCGCCTCCGGACGCTGCACGCTGGCGACGGTCAGCACCGGGATCGCAGCCTCTTCGGCGAAGTTCACGGCCTCGCTGCCGCCGACGTCGTCGACACCCGCGATCAAGATCGAGGCGCCTTCACTGGCGAGGGCGCCTAACGCCGCACGCATACCGTCGCGATCGTCCTTGACCAAGAGCCGAACCGCCTCCGGGTCTCTCGCCGATTCGGGCAGACCGAGGGCGTACGTCACGCCGGCAGAAAGCTCCGACGATCGCACGCGCGCCTGGGGCGCCCCCAGGCTCAGCACCAGGCCTACGGTGCGCCCCACGACACGGCGGGCAAGTTCACCCCCACCCGCGAGACGCTCGAGCGCATCGCGCGTGGCAACGTCGCCGAGTTCGCGCGCGTTGACCCTCATCAGCCGGCGAGCGAGCGCCGCATCGTTGTCGCGCACGGCCGAGCGCACCAGGTGCGCGAGCAGCTCGTGCTCGAGCCAGCTGTCGAGCGTGTGCTCCGCCGCGCTCGACGCCGCTTTGTCTCGCAGCAACCACTCGCGCGCTTCTTCCAACTCGCGAGGGCGAAAGCGCCCGATGTAGCCCAACACCCGCAGCTTGACCTCGGACACGTCGGTCGCTTCGACTTCGTTGAGCCACCAGCGCATGTCGAGTACGGCCTCGGCCAAGTGTTCTTCTGCCAGCGCGGAGCGCACCAGGAGCTCGCCGTACAGCATGCGCTCCTCGGCGCCGATCAACTTGCCCCGCAACTCTTCGAGCTGCACCCGTGACGCACGGGCGTCGCCTTCGGCGAGCAACAGCGCAGCCTGCGCGAGCTCGGAGTAGTCGCGCGTGGTACCTGGGGGAGCGTTCGCTAGCGGCGCCAAGGCAGTCTTCGCAGCTGCGAAGTGACGCTGGTCCAAGAGCACCAGCGCCAGGTAGACTCTGACGAGCGGGGCGCGACCGTCGTGTGGATGCGCCGCGAGGAACGCCCGGAGCCGCGGCTCGATCGCCGCTCGCCCTGCGGGGGTCGAGCTTGCCCAGCGCTCTTCGACATCACGAAACTCGCGCTGAGCCGCCTCCGATGTGGCGAGCGATGGTACCGGCCGGTCCGCTTCCGCATGCGAGCCGGCGCAGCCGAAACCGCTGATCAGCAGCCAGCCCGACAGCCCCAGGCGGGCCAAACCAGGCGCGCCGGCCGGCACTGCGCTTGACGAACGCTTCCGGTTCTCGTAGCACGGCCTCGGGCGTCGGCTGACCGGCGGCGCCAGTTGTTGCACGACCCCAAGTGAACCCGTGATCGAAACAAGCTCTAGCGCCGTGCTCTCCCCCGGTGAACGACGTTCGTTCATCCTACGTAAGATTTTTTCCCTGACGGGCGTCGTGCCGATCGGGTGCTTCCTGGTCATGCACCTGTGGAGCTATAGCAGCGCCCTGAACGGACGGCACGCTTTTGCAGGCACCGCTGCGAATGCCAGCCAGTCCGCGTATCGCTGGGTGATCGAAGCACTTTTGGTCTGGCTGCCGCTGCTGTTCCACGCGGTCTACGGCATCATCATCAGCTTCGAAGCCCGCCCGAACACTCGCGCCTACCCCTACGCTCGCAACTGGGCGTACGTGCTGCAGCGCGTGAGCGGCATCGTGGTGCTCTTGTTCATCGGCTACCACGCGTACCGGGTCCCGATACAGGTGGCGCTCGGCAACCTCGATCACGACGATGTCTTCGCGGAGCTGTGCGCTACGCTCTCGAGCACCGTGACCGGCGGCATCCCGGCAGTGGCCGTGGGCTACCTCGCGGGCATCGCCGCAACTTGCTATCACTTCGCCAATGGGCTCACGAACTTCTGCTTCTCGTGGGGCATCACGACCAGCCGCCAAGCCTCGCGCCGAATGGCTGGCGTCGCGGGTCTGGTAGCGATCGGGTTATTCGCCCTGGGGGCCTCGTCGGTCGTCTACTTCGCCACCGGTTCACGCGTGGTGCTCGGATGGCCGGCGTCCAGCTCGACCCCTCCCGCGATCGGCTGCGGCGACTTAGAGCAGAAGAAACCGAAGGCCACGGCCGAGCTGTTCGACTCCGAACGCTCGATGTCTGCCGAGCTCGATGCGAGCCACGCTGCGGAGGGGCGATCTCGATGAAAGCAGCCGCAAAAGCGGAGCGCGGTCGACTGCGTCGCGCGATCGTGGTGGGCGCCGGACGCGCGGGGTTGACGGCCACGCTCGAGCTCGCAGAGCAGGGGGTGCCGGTGCACCTGCTCTCTCTGGCACCGTCAGTGCACGCCCAATCCAATCGTGATCGCGAAGGTTTCAACGCTTGTCATCTGGACCCCAGCGACAGCGTCGCCGAGCACGCCCGCGACACCGTCCGCGCCGGTGCTGGGCTCGTCGCCGCGGCCACCGCCGAGCGACTGTGCCAGGCGGCACCGGAACTGCTCGAGTGGTTGTCTAGCCTGGGCGTGCCGTTCAGCCGGCAGCAGGGCGGCGGTCTCGCGCACGTGCGACTCGTCGGGTCGAGGCTGGCGCGCACCGCTCACGCAGAAGCGAGCACCGGGCGCAACATCGTATCGTCGCTCGACGCGCGGGTGCGCGCGCAAGAAGAGGTGCATGCCACGGACGAATTCGGCGTGCTCGTGCCCGGCGAGCGCCTGGTACGCCGCACCGATCACTGGCGTTTCGTGTCCCTGGTGCTCGACGATCGCGGCGCGGCGGTCGGCGTGCTGGCTCAAGACTGCCGCACGCTCGCCTTCAAGGCGTTTGCCGGGGACGGCATCATTTTGGCCACCGGTGACTACGCCGCGCTGTTCGCCGAGGCCGCCAGCAGCGATGCGTGCACGGGCGCGGCGCTCGGGGCGGTCTTCAGGCAGGGAGCGGTGATCGCGAATCCCGAGTTCGTCGCACACCACCCGTTGGTCCTCGTCGACGGCGCCCTCAGCCTCGCGCTGCCCGAGCTGCTGCGCGCGTACGGGGCGCGCCTCAGCAGCCCCCGCACCAAGCAGAGCGAAGAGCCGCTCTCGCTCGATCTGAGCTCGCTGGCTCCCGAGATTGCGCAACGGCTCGTGAGCTCACTCGGCCCCGCCGTGAGCAATCTGCTCGGCGTCGACCTGACGCGGGACACTGTCAGCGTGCGCAGTCGCGCCGCCCGTGGGCTCGGCGGGCTGTGGGTCGACTCGCCCGACGCGGGCGGCTTTTCGGCGCGAGAACACGCCACGAGTATCCCCGGCTTGTACGCCGCGGGCGCCGCCAGCGCCGAGTACCACGGCGCCGCGTGCCTCCCGGGCAACCTGGCGCCGGCCGATCTCCTGGGCGCACGGCGCGCAGCGCGCGGCGCGATCGCTCACCGGGCGGCGCTCGAGAAGAGCGCCTTCGATCTGCCCAAATCGGTCTTCGAGAAGCGCGCCACCGAAGCCGAGAACGAGTTCGAGGCGCTGTTCAAGCGGGATTCGGCAGCGGACGCCGACCACCCGCATGCGTTGCTCGCGGAGCTGCGCATGGCGATGGCCAGCGGCGCGGGTCCGCGGCGCGATGCCGACGGTCTCATCGACCTGGTGGAGAGGCTCGGCGAACTCGAGCGCCGAGTCGGGCGCGCGACCGTGCGTGGCACCAACGTCGGTTGGAATCAAGACGCGCTGTTGCTGGCGAGCCTGCCCGACAGTGTCGCGCTGGCTCGCTGCATCGCGAGCGCTGCGCTCGCGCGCGAAGAGTCCCGCGGCGCGCACGTCCGCAGCGACTTCACGGCGACGCGTGACACCCTCGCCAAGCCGAGTTGGTTCAAGAGCGGCGCCGGCCCCGACCCCGAACCTCTCGAGTCCTTCGAGTACGAATGCGCTGGCGAGAGCGTGAGCATCGCTCGCTGACAGGCACCCATGGCTAAGTCGATTCCTCCCCAAGAGCAGCAAGAGCCCAGCTCGACCAAGGCGCCAGCCGCGGCCGGCAGCGCGGCCCCAGAGCAGGAATACACGCTCGCGGTGCAACGCCAGGATGCGCTCGAGAAGCCCGAGACACGGCGCGTCGACGAGCTCCGCGTCCGCTGCAGCCCCGGCACCAGCGTGCTCGGTGCGCTGAAGCTCGAGCGCGAGGCACGCGATGGTTCGACCAGCAAGAGCGGCGGCAGCGTCGCGTGGGAAGGCGACTGTTTCGACGGCAGCTGCGGCGGCTGCTCCATGCTGATCCAGGGCAAGGTCGCGCTCGCTTGCAGCGTACCCGTCGCAAAGGCTGCTGACAAAGATCAGCGCGTGCGCCTCGCTCCCATGCGGCACTTCCCGCTCGTCCGCGATCTGGTGGTCGATCGCTCGCGCGTCCAGCGCTTGCTGAGCCTGGTTCCGCTGCAAGGCCCCCGCACGGCGGGCGCTCCGGTCCAGAGCGAGACGCCTTCGGCCATCCACGCGCTCGAACTGGCGCGCCTGGATCAATGCAACCGCTGCGGCGCTTGCCTCGAGGCATGCCCCCAGTACGGTGTGCACAGCGAATTCGTGGGCGCGCTCACGCTGCACGAAGCGCACCTGAGAAACAGCACCCCCAGCGGACGCCACCAGCGCACCGAGCGCCTGGAAGCCATGATGGCGCCGGGCGGCGTCAACAGCTGCGGCAAAGCCCAGAACTGCGTCGAGGTTTGCCCAGCCCAGTTGCCGCTGGTCGACTCGATCCAGAGCGTCGCCCGCGCGACCACCAAGCACATGCTCTTGGGCTGGCTCTTCAAGTAGAGGACGGCTCGTGCCCAGTTGCTATTTCCTGAGTGTGTGCGCCGGCTCCAGCGTCGACCAGCGCACCAACAACGTGACCTTGTTCAGCCTCGTGGAGCACATCCAGGTGCCCCCGGGAGCGCCTCCACCACCCCGAGGCATGATCCCGCTCGAAGTCCACGCCTACTTCGACGTGTTCCCCGACGAGCTCGGCCGAGCCTTCGAGCTGCGCTTCGTGATGGTGGCTCCTTCAGGTCTCGAAACCTCGAGCGAGCCGCTGCAGCACAAACCGGTGACGCCGCGCTACCGCACGCGCACCGTCGGCCTCCCGTTCCCACCCGTCGTCGGTCACTACCTGCTCAGGGCAGACATTCGTCTCGCCGGCACCACGAGCTACCAACGTCAGGCCCCGAGCTGGCCGGTCACGATCGCCGAAGCCGAAGTACGCCCCAAACTCACGCACTAAAGTCACCCGGCCTTGCGCCAAACCCTGAACAAGTACCGCAACCAGCCTCGCTTGTGCGCGACCTGCAGGGCGTGGCCGCCATAGAGCATCGACCAGTAGCTATCCTTGATCGGGAGCCAGCCGAAGCTCCGCATCAGCGCGCCGATGGCGAAGTCGCGCGGGCGGTTCATCTCTTGGAACCCGCTCAGATCGATGGTCTCGTCGCGTTCGAAGCCGTGCTCGCGCGCGATGGCGTCGAGCTCGCTCGGTTCGAGCAGGCTGCCGACCACCCAACCGCGCCGAAACCTGTCGATCCATTTCTGCGCGGCGGCGCTCGAAGCGACGCTCGCGTCGGCGATGAAGTCGTCGCACACGACGAGCACGCCGCCCGGTTCGACGAGCGAGGCGCACTGCTCGAAGAACGCGCGGGGACTCTGGGCGTGCACGAAAGCTTCGATGGCGTAGGCGAAGCTCGCAGGCGGCAGGCCCAGAGGCAGCTTACAGAAGTCGCCGTGGACGGCGCGCACGCGATCCGCGAGGCCTGCAGCCGCGATGCGCCGAGTAGCCATGGCCACCTGGCGTTCGCTGATGCTCACGCCCGTCCCGCGGATCGGTGTGCGGGCGGCGATGCGGCAGAGCGTGGCACCGACGCCGCAGCCCAGATCGACGACGTGCAGCGGCGTCTCGCGTGCAGACTGCAAGCGTGCGGCGCGCTCGGCGACGAGCTCGTCGACGTAAACCATGGCCTGGGCGCGCGTGTCGACGCCGGGCCCCCACACGGCGCGGTGGATGGTGCCCTCGCGCCCTTGCCCCAGCTTCAGCAAGAGGCCCGTGTTGTCGTCGTAGTAGCGTTGTGCGGGAGTGCCGCCGGTGGCAGTCATCCGCTCGGCTCCGGCGCCGTTGTCGGCGGCGCGAGCGCGGGCGCGTTGCCGCGTTCCGGCGCGGCCTCTGCGACCTCACGCAAGAAGGTTTCGCCGCTCTCGACCTTCAAGGCAGCGTAGAACTCTTCGTCGGCCGGGGCATCCACGCGTTCGAACAGGTACCACTCTGCTTGGAGCCGATCGTGATCGACGTCGAGCAGCAAGTAGCCGCGCTTCCAGAGCTGCGCCAGGCGCACGTGGGGCACTGCCCGCAGCGCTTCCTCGAGGGTTTCGGCAGGTCCTTGACCCAGACTCGGCGAGGTGACGGACGGCGCCACGAACTCGACCGCGATCGAGCCTGCACCGGTGCCGGGGTCGTAGGCCTCGGCGTCGCGAGGCAGCACGTCGAAGGCCCACGACATGTGAATGTCGCCCGTCAACACCACGACGTTGTCGAGCGATCGAGATTCGATCAAGTCGAAGAGTCGCTGGCGACTCGCCGGATACCCCTCCCAAGCATCGTTGTTGCTGATGCCCAGCGGCAGGCTGGTGAGCATCACCTGCTGGCAGAGCAGGCGCCAGCGCGCCTCCGAGGCGATCAGTGTGTCTTCGAGCCACTCTTCCTGATCGGCGCCGAGGATGCTGCGGTCTTCGTCGGCAAGCGCGGGGTCGTCCGCAGCGAGCTGGCGATCCCGTCCCCAGTGCCTGGTGTCGAGCAGCACCAGGTCGACGAGGTCGCCGTACGCAAAGCTTCGATGCACCTGCCCTGGCTCGGTCTCCCGCACGGGGACCCACTCGAAATAGGCTTGCTGCGCGGCGTGCTTGCGCTCGGCGTAATCGCCCTCCGCTTCTTGATGGTTTTGGGCCCCGCCGCGCCAGGCGTCGTTCGCGACCTCGTGGTCGTCCCAGATCGTCACGAACGGGAACTGTTGGTGGACCGCCTGCAGATCCGGATCGAGCCGGTAGTGTGCATAGCGGCGCCGATAGTCCTCGAGCGTCAGCACTTCGTCGGGGGGGTCGTAGGCACGAGTCGCCCCGAACTCCGCGTTGCCGTGTTCGTAGATGTAGTCACCGAGGTGCACACAGAGATCGACGTCTGCGCGCGCAGCGGCGGCTCGGTAAGCGTGAAAGTAACCGGCGGCGTAGGCCGCGCACGAGAACACCACCACGCGCAGGCGCTCGACTTCCCCGCGGGGCGCCGTGCGCGTGCGCCCCACGGGCGATGTGGCTCCCTGACAGTAGAAGCGATAGTAATACGTCGTGCCGGGGGACAGCCCCTGGGCGTCCACCTTCACGGTGTAGTCGCGATCCGCGTCGGTCGTGAAACTGCCGGCTGCCAAAGGCTCTTCCAAGGCGAGCGAGTCGAACACCTCGTAGCTCCCCGAAATCGGACCAGGGTCGCGGGGCGTTACCCGCGTCCAGAGCAAGACCGAGTCACTGGTGGGGTCACCGCTGGCGACGCCGTGCACGAAGCTGGCACCGCTCTCACGCGACTCGGCGTCGGAGCCGGCGCAGCCGATGGACAGCTGACCGCCTGCGATACCCAGGGCTCCGGCCTTCAACAGCGTTCGTCGTTGCACGGTCACCGGCGAAGCCTACTGCCGAGGATTTGTAGAAGCAACGCGGCCGGCCGAGCGCTATTGGCAGGGACAGTCGGCGGCGACCGCGCACTCGACGAGTCCAGTGACGTAGCCGATCGAAGCGCCCATGGGCCCACCGAAACGATCGATCACCTGCTGGCACGTGTCGGGTGCGTAGCAGTCGATCCCGGTGCAACCCGTCGAATCCATGCACTCCAAGATCCTCGGGCAGCCGAAGTCCCCCACGCAGTCCCCGTAGGCCTGGAAGCAATCCCCGCACAAGCAAGCTTCACAATCGGTTTTCGACTGCGCGATACACTCAGCCACGCCGCCGGCGCCCCCTTCGCCCGTGGTCGAGCTGGAAGACGCCCCGCCGATGCCGGTGACGACGCTCACGACGCTGCCCATCCCGGTCACCGCGCTCTGCATCCCCGTCACCGCGCTCTGCATCCCCGTCACCGCGCTCTGCATCGCGCCCCCTGCGCTGCTGCTCGTGCCCGTGGTCACGGCGCTCTGCATCGCGCCGCCCGTGCCACCGACCGCGCCGTCACAGCTGCCGCAGCCCAGTTGTTCGACCTCTTGGACGCAGAAGCCGTCCCACAAATACTTGCAACAGAACGGGTCGGCGCTGCACACGCAAGCCATGACCTCCGGCTCTTCGCAGCCCGGACCTGACGACTCGTCACAACAGCTACTGCCAGCGCCGCCGACGCCGGTCACGCCCGTGGAGACGGTGGAGCTGCCGAAAGCGAAGCCGGACACGGCGGTGAAGCCCACGAACCCACCCGCGCCACTGACGAAGGATGACGGACCGGTAGTGCCCGATGCCGAAAAGCCCATCCCGAACGTCGCTCCGACGCCCGACGCCGTGATTCCGACGAACCCGGTGGTGACGACCGCCGAGGAAGCTTGCGTGTTCCCGCCGCTGCCATCCGTCGAGCCACCGAAGCCCTCGACACCCGCGCCCGGTCCGAAACCGGCGCCGTCGTCGTACCCCGGTCCCAAATAGTCACCTGTGCGAGAACCACAGGCGACCGCCGCCCAACCCGCGGTCACCGCCATCGCCATCACTCGCACACGCCAATCCGCCATAACCCCTAGCCTCGGAGCCTAGGGCAGCGGGACGGAAGCGGCAACTTCCGCGGCCTGATTTGCGGTCGGGTCGCTCGGGAGCGCCCGAAGCTCCAGAGTATGCTAACTGCTGCCGACGTCGTGGATCGCATACTCATCGAAGCTCTGGAGGTCGAGTGCATCGTCGGTGTGCGGCCTCTCGAGCGCAGGCGCAAGCAGGTGGTGCGACTCGACCTTGCCCTGTCACTCGATCTTTCGGGGGCGGGCAAAACGGGGCGTATCACCGACACCGTCGACTACGCCCGCATCGCCGACGAAGTAAGTGGCTTGCTGCGATTTCGCGAGTACCAACTGATCGAGGTCGCTACCGAAGAGCTCGCCGCGATGCTGTTCGGCGTGCACCCGATGCTTCAGGCTCTGCAAATTCGGCTGGAGAAGCCCGAAGCGTTGCGCGGGCGGGCGCGCTCGGCGTCCGTCGAGGTGCAGCGAGCGCGCGCTCAGTTTCCCGTGCAGATCTCGCGAGACCCGTGCGGCGAACACGAAGTTTGGCTCAGCACTCACGAAGCTCGGCTCGAGATCTTCCGCGTCGCACCCCAGGCGACCTGGGAGGTGTCGGGCGGCGCCGGTAGACGACACCTGGAGTGGAGCCTGGCCGGCGACCTGACGCGAGACGGTACCCCGCTCGAGCGCGATCCGCGGGAGCGGTCTACTACCGTCGCTAGCCACTACGCGAATCGGGGCCTGGCGATGGCGGCGGTCTTCCGCTGCGAATGCCTCATGCCTGCCGCCTCCGAAACGTCCGGCGACGGTGACAGCTCATCAACTACCTGAAATCACTAAATTATTGAGAACCGCTGTAGCGTTTTGTGGCATCTGTGCACCAGTTGGGTTTGGCAGGTGGGACATGATGCGCTAGAAGCCCCAACCATCCGTACGACCAACTTGCGCGGCCCGACGCTCGGGCGGCAAGCACAGCGAGGGGTTTGAATGGCGAATTCAGTAGGGAACCAGGTACAGCGTCCAAAACCTGCCCCGGCGCCGGAGAAGCGAGACTCCGAGGTGCCCCTGTCGGTGTCGCTCCCGAAGGAGCGCACGACCGAGCCACCGCCTCAGCGAGCTCAGGACCGCTCCGACACCATCCCGGCCCCGGCCTGGTTCGAAGAAGAAACCGACTGAGTGCGAACAAGCGCCGATAGCTTGGGGGGACCTTTGCGCTGAGCTTGAACTTTTGCTCGCGCCGGCACGGGTCGAGAGCGTGCCCGCACCAGGCCGCCTCGTGTTAGCTTCCGCTCCCCGGAGGTCGCCTTGTTGGAGAATCGTCGTCATCGAAGCGGAACATTTCTGCTGCGCGCTGTCCTGTTGCTCGCCTGCTTGCTCGTTGGAAGCCCCGCCTTGGGCGCTGGGCGCGTGGAGTGGAAGACCAAGTCGCTCGAAGAACGCGACAACAAGTCGTGGCGCATCGAAATCACGGTGTACCTGCCGAAGGCACCCGACACCGCCTATGTGCCGATGAAGTTCGAGTTTCAGCCCACCGCCTACTACGAGCGCGCGATGACGGACGGCGACAAGTTGGTCGAGCGCACGGTCCCGCTCGAACACCAACAGTCGATGATCGAGACGGTCGACGTGGGCTTCTTGGATCCGGGCACCGCGAAGATCCAGTCGCGCACCAAGTTCAGCTTCAAGGTAACGCGCGCGCAGGACTACCACGCCGGCGAGTACAAGGTCACCATCTTCGACGTCCGCAACAACCAGAAGATCGGCGCACCCGTCAACATCAAGCTGCTGGGTGAGAACGAGATCATCGATCGCCGCGCGATCACCTTCAGCGGTGAGAAGAAAAAGAAGAAGACCGACGAAAAGAAGGACGAAGCGGCCGAGGGCGAGGGCGCCGAAGGCGAAGGCGCCGAGGGCGAAGCCTCCGATGAGGGCGCGCAAGAGACCGAGCAGATGGATCTCCAGAACACGGACGACGAAGAGCTGGAGAACGAGGGCGAAATCAAGGAGAAGCCAGGCGGCTGCGGCTGCCGCATGGCAGGGACCCAAGCGCCCCCCCAAGCTCTGCTCGGGCTGCTGCTCTTGGGCGCCGCTGCCTGGTCTCGACGGCGGCGCTGAGCCTCAGAGCTTGCTGTCGACGTGTAGCTTCAGCCGGCGCGCACCCTCGACGAAATCGTCGGGCGGCGTGAGCAGGCTGATGACCAGGTACGAACCGCTCGCAAAATCGTAGAACCATCCTGGTTGCACGAGCACCTCGGCTTCTGAAACCAGCGACAGCGCCCACTCGTCGTCGCTGAGAACGTCCGGCAGCCGCAGACACGCCGACCAGCCTCCATCGAGGCTGAGCGCCTGAGCGGCGCTGCCGGCGAGCATTTGGTTCAAGAGCGCCAGATTCGAGCGACAGCGCGCGCTGATCTGCGCCTGAACTTGCTGCCCAAGGGCCAAGAGCTCGGGGAGCGCGAGCTGAACCGGTGTGCTGGCCGACAAGTAGTTGTCGTTGATGAGCTCCAACCGGTCTCGAGTCTGACTTACCAGCACCGCTTCACCCGCCAGGGTGATCCAGCCGAGCTTCATTTGAGGCAGCCCCGCGCGCTTCGAGAGGCCGTCGAGCACGATCACGAGCGGAGCCTCGGTACCGATCGCACTCTCGTGGCGCCTGAACACATAGGGCCAAAACACTTCGTCGACGACTAGTGGTAGTTCGAGCGCCGCGAGCGCCGCAAACTCGCTCGGCGCCGGCACCGAACCCGTGGGATTGTTGGGGCTCACCGCGATCACGGCGCGGGTCCGAGGCGTGCGGCGTCGTCGCACGCAATCCAGATCGATATGCCAGGCCCCGTCGTAAACCAGAGGATACCCGACCGCTCGCACACCTTCGAGCCGCGCTAGCACTTCGAACAGCGGGTAGCTGGGCTCGGGAACCAAGACCTCGTCACCGGGGTCGCAGAACAGCTTGAACAGGAGGGCGTAGGCTTCGCTGGTGCTCGCGGTCAACGCGATCGCGTCAGTCGCCACCGAGTGGCCCCGCTGCCGCCAGTCTTCCGCGAGCGCTTCGCGGGCCGAGGCGAGGCCGAGCGGCTCCGGCGCGTACAGCGCCACCCCGTCAGAACCGAGTGCCCGGCGGAGCTCGCGTTCCGGATAACTGAAACCGGCCGTGGTCGGGTTGGTCCGCGTCAGGTCGACGACCCTCGGGTTCATCCGTGAGGGATCGCCCAGCAGCGCACGCACGCTGCTTTCAGCGTCCTCGAGGGGCAGGCGGCTCGAAAACGAGAATGCGGTCAAGGCGAAGATCCGAAGGGCTGGGGTATATGGCAGCTGGGGCCAATTTCATATAGGGTGCCGCGAACTCGAAATGGCTGGCCCAGGACACGTTACCATCGTCGAACACGCAGGACGACAGATTCACATCGTCGGCACGGCGCACATTTCGCAACGGAGCGTGGAAGAGGTGCAGCGCGTCATCCACGAAGTCCGACCCGACTCCGTGTGCGTGGAGCTGGATCAGAGCCGCTACGATGCGCTCATCGACGACACGCGCTGGCAAAAGCTCGACATCTTCCAGGTGATCCGCGAAGAGAAGGTGCTGTTCCTGTTGACGAGCCTCGCGCTGTCGGCGTTCCAGCGCAAGTTGGGGGACCGGGTCGGAGTGAAACCGGGCAGCGAGCTGTTGGCGGCAGTGAAAAGCGCCGAAGAAGTGGGCGCCACCTTGGTACTGGCCGACCGCGATATCCAAGCGACGCTCAAGCGCACCTGGGCCAACGTTTCGTTCTGGCACAAGGCCCGACTCTCGACAGAGTTGATGTTCGCTCCCTTCGCGGTGCAAGAGATCACAGCCGAGCAGATCGAGGAGTTGAAGGAGCGCGACACCATCAACGAAATGCTGGCCGAGTTCGCCAAGCTCGTCCCCGGCATCAAAGAGCCGCTGATCGACGAGCGCGACCTGTATCTGATGAGCAAGATTCAGGAGGCTCCAGGCCAGCGCATCGTCGCGGTGATCGGAGCGGGGCACGTGGCAGGCGTGCTCAGCCACCTTGGAGAAACCGTGGACCGCGAGGCGCTCAGCAAGCTTCCGCCGCCCTCGCGCTTGACCCAAGTGCTCAAGTGGCTGATCCCAGCGCTCGTGCTCGGAGCCTTCTACTGGGGCTACGCCGAGAAGCAGGGCGAGGGCTTGCAAGACATGCTCGTCGCCTGGGTGATCCCGACGTCCGTGCTCTGCGCCGTGTTCAGCGCCTTCGCCGGCGCGAAGTTGCTCACGATCCTGGCAGGTTTCGTGGCGGCACCCATCACCACACTGAACCCGACGATCGGCGCCGGCATGGTCACCGGCCTGGTCGAGGCTTGGCTGCGAAAGCCCACCGTCGCCGACTGCGAAAGCGTGACCGAGGCGGTCCTGACGGTGAAGGGGTTCTATCGGAATCGCTTCACCCGGGTGCTGCTGGTCGCCATCCTGTCGACCATCGGCGCGGCGTTGGGAGCCTGGGTCGGCATCGGTTGGGTGGTCTCGCTGCTATAACTGGGTTAGCTTATTCGCCGGAGGAAGCATGCCCCCTATCGAGCACGAGTGGCCCAACTTCGCGGGCGTTCCAGAAGACGACACGCTGACCATGACCCGCCCCAAAGGCCAGCGGCTGGCGCGTTGGGTTTGGTACGACGGAGACCTGCGCAAGGCCGAGTCGCTCAACGTTCACTACTACGCGAACGCGCTCCACTACGGAACCGCGGTGTTCGAGGGCATCCGCTGTTACCCGACCGACCGCGGCCCGGTGCTGCTCCGCCTCGGCGACCACATCTCGCGCTTCATGGCTTCGGCCAGCTTGTACGGCATGTCGATGCCTTATGACGAAGGCGCGCTGTTCGCCGCCTGCTTGGAGGTAACGCGGAAGAACGGCATCGACAACGGTTACATCCGGCCGCTGGCGTACTTCGGCGAGGGGCCCATCGATCTCAAGCCCAAAAAGGAATGCCCTGTGCGGGTCTTCGTGGCGATCCGCGAGCTCGGCATTTTTCTCGGGGATGGCGCCCTCCGCAACGGGGTGCGCATGACGGTTTCCAGCTGGCGCAAGGCGCATCACACAGTCTACCCCACTCAAGCCAAGGCCAGCGGGCACTACGCCAACATGGTGCTCGCCGCGCACGAGGCGATGGATCGCGGTTTCGACGACGCGATCCTGCTCACGCAAGAGGGCACGGTCTCGAGCGCCACGGGTCAGAACCTGTTCTTCGTCAAGAGCGGCACCCTCGTCACCAACGACGAAACGTCGTCGATCGTGCCGGGCATCACCCGCGACTGCATCCTGAAGCTTGCCGCGGACATGTCGATGCCCGTGCAGGTTCGTTCATTCACGCGCGAAGAGCTATTGAGAGCCGACGAGGTGTTCATGACGGGCACGGCCGCCGAGGTCACGCCCGTGCGCGAAATCGACGGCGTCGTCTTCGACACCGGCAAGAACACGGTCGGGGCCTTGTTTCAGCGATCGTACCTGCGAGCGGTCACCGGCAAGGACGACCGCTACGCCCACTGGCTCACCAGTCTTTAGGTGACTGCTTGGCGACCGAATCGTCGTCCACCGCGGGCGTGTTGCCTGCTTCGACCAGCTCTGCGCGATAGATGACGGAACCATCCACGCCCGTGACTTCGCCGCCGAGGTCACGGCCGGGCATCGCGTCGCTTTCGGTGACCGTAAGCTTGGCTTCCTGGTCTCCGACGAACACACGGTACTGCTTGATCTCGCAGTCGAGCTCTTTCGGACCCACCAGGCAGGTGCGCTCGGTTTCTTCGAGCAGCTCCTCGTTCACGTCAGGGCTGAACACCGTCTGCGCGAGCATCGCTTCGTAGGCCGACACGGGCACTTCGACTTCCCCGGCTTCGGTCAACTCGACCACGCTCAGCGGCGCTTCGGTCTTGCTGTCGAGGGCGACCCGGAGTGTCTTGTCCGTCGCCCCGTCCTCGAGCGTGTAGTCGACGATCAGCTTGCCGTCGCGCTCTTCGACGACGCGTTCGATCAAGGTCAAAGGACCCTGACGGAAGGAGCCCGAGAAGCGATGCACGAAGTAGTCTCCAGGGCGGCGAGGCGCCGCACGTTCGGCGGCCTCGCCGATGGTTGCGTCCTTGCCGAGCTTTTTCCGCTTCGCGATCGGCTTCGCCTCGGGTTCGTCGATCGACACCGTCAAATCCGAACGCGCAGATTCTGCTTGTGGTGCGTGTGCCGGACTGCACGCGTACGATACGCCCGACAACGACACGAGAGCAGCCACCCACCAGTGCTTGGTCATGGCGTTCGACTTTCCACAGGCACCCTAGAGGGGCCAAGTTTGTGGCGGAACAATCAGGGAAATAGCATGCGATCCCTGTATCTGTGCGCCGGTGGCCTTCAGTCGTCGATCGGCGCGAAGACGATGTCGAGGTAACCGGGCGGCGGCACCGTACCTTCCACCGCATCTGCCAACGTTTCGGCGATCAGCTCGCGATCCACCTCTTCGCTGGCCAAGCGCACCTGGATCGTCAGATGCGGCTCCCGGTCGCGCTCCGGATTGAAGGTCCGTTGCACCTTGTAGTCCAGCACCCCTTCGAGCGCATTTGACGCCGCCTCGAGCGCTTGGAGGAACTCCGGCGGGGGAGGATCGGCGGGCTCGGCCAAGAGCGTGGCGCCCTCGTCCGTGCTGGTGATGTCCTCGACGTACCCCACCAAGGGCAGCGCTCGGCCTTGGGCCAGGCTCGCCACCTCGTCGCGCAACAACATCAGCTCGCAGTCGGTTCCCGGATTCAGTACGAGCCCGCGCACCTCGACCTCGTCAATCACGCTCAGCGCCATCTGCAACGCGTGCTTTGCCATCAGCGTGCACAGCTTCAGTTCCCCGCCGTCGGTTCCCCATTGCAGCTGATTCGCGATCGGTTCGACGAACACGACGTGCGTGAAGAAGACGCAGAAGGCGCCACCCTCGGGATCGAGCACCATGTGTGGTTGAATCGTGAGGGGCTCATCGGTCTCGAGCCGTTCACCCTCGGGCACGTCGGGCACGTCCGCGGCGAGCGGGACCAGAAACTCTGCGTCGTCCAAGGCCTCGACCAGCACCGCCACCTCGCTCCGGAGGCCGCACTGCGCTCGCATCACTGCCTGGGTCAGTGGATCGTTGAGAACTTGTTCTTCTAGCGCTTCGTCGGGCGCCACTTCGGCATCGTTCATCAGATTGGCCCAGCCGTTAACATGTCAGGACACGGGGGGCCACGTGTCTAGCAGAGGCACGGTGAAGCGGCTACCCACTCGGGACGAGGCGACAAAAGCGTAGGCCTGACAACTAACCGTGGCGAATCGTGCGCATCCGGCAGCGATCACGAAAAATCGACGGAAACGAATCCCGTGCACCGACCGTACCGGGACCGATTCCCCGGAAGAGCGCCCAGCGTCCGGAACCCGAAACTTCGCCGTCGATCGGGTGTGTTACGGCGATGCAATGCTGTCACGTACGGGCGCCGAGGGCTCGTAACCGTTGGCAAAGCCCGGTGGCGGATTCTGACCAATTCGTCGCTTCCGCGGCGGCCCCTAATGCGATACTTCGCAAGCGCGTTCGCTCGGCCGCGTCCGACAGCACCTGGCGCAGCAACGCGCTCAGCTCGCCTTGGTCGAAGGGTGAGGCCAAGAGACCCCCGCCAGCCACGATGTCCGGCACGCCGCCAACGCGGTAACCCACGACCGGTAGCCCATAGGCACGCGCCTCGAGCAGCACCAGCGGGTGGTTCTCGGTGAGGCTCGCCAGCAGGAACACGTCGCTCTCGACGTAGTACCGAGCGGTGGCCTGCGGGCTCCGTTGCCCGAGGAACTCGATGCGCTCTCGGATCCCCGCCGCAAGCGCGTGGCGCCCAAGCGCCGCCACCAACTCCGGATCCCACGCGAGGCTCCCCAGAATCTGCCAACGCCACTCCAGGTCCGCGCAACCGGCAAGCGCGTCGAGAGCGTCCTGGTAACCCTTGCCCCGCGTCACGTTGCCGACGGTCAGCACTCTGAGCGGCAGCACCGTGGAACGCGCGGCGGGCATAGTGCCGAAACTCATCTGTCCAGGCGAACACACCAGCGTGGGGGTCTCGAGGCCACTCTGACGCAGCAGCCGAGGAGCGTAGGGACCCGGGCAGACGACCGCATCGAGCTGAGCGACGAGCGCGAGCTCGGACCCGGTGGGCCGCGGATCGATCAGCCCGTCTTTATCGCCGCGATCGGCGCGCTCGACGAACGAAGGGAACGCATGCAGCACGAGCCCCAGTCGGCAGCCCGTGGTCCGCCGGACGTCCGCGAACGCGGCGAACGCCGCTGGCTCCAGGAACAACGAGTCGAGCAGCAGCCAGTCGGCGGACTCGAGTTCGAGCGCCCCGAGGCTCGCCGCCAGTGAGCCAAGCGTCGTAGAAACGACGCTGATAGCGGCGCCCGCCGCGGCCAGGCGCTGATTGTACAAGTAGCCCCCACTGATTCGACCCTGCGCGTCTGGCTCGACGAGGTAGATCCTCACATGGGCCTCACCCGGGGACGCCCTTGGGTGCGATGCCGAACACGTCCAGCTGGTGGGCGATGTAGCAAAGTTCGCCGCGCTCGATCTGACCGAAACGCTCGGCCACCCAGGTGGCGAACTGGGCAGCGTCGAGCTCGCGGTGGCCGCTGAGGGCTTCGTCGATGGTGTGCACGATATGGCGAAGAAAATAGGCCTCGTCGCCCGCGTAGCCTCGAGCTCGCGGGAACACCACCCAATCGGAGCTGCCCGCAGCGCAGAGGTCGGCGCCTGTGGCACCGATCGCCGTCAGCAAGCGGCGCCCGGTCTTGCTGTGCCCCGCAGGACGGCCGTCGCGCATGCGCTCATCCATACTTCTGTGGTAGAGGCGCATCACGGCTTCGTCGAGCGGTGATTCCGGCTCGAAGATGGTGTCGCCATCGAAGTTGATGGAAAACCAGAACCTGCCCGCTGGCTTCAAGACACCCCAGATCGCCCGCAGCACCGGCTCGAGCTCCATCAAGTCGAGTACGGCATTCGCCACCACCAGATCGAAGCGCGCGCTCGCGCTCGCGGCAGCCATGAACGCGAAGGCTTCTTCCGCGACGAACGAGGCGCGCGCCTCGAGCGCTGCCTTCTTCACGGTGAGCACTTCGCCCGCGGTGGTCACGCTGTCGGCCCAGCCCTCCAGGTGTGCGCGCGCGGAAGCAAGGCTCGTCGCGTCGCGGTCGAGCAGCACGTAGTCCGTGCGCCGAAGCACGCCCCAGTCGCCGAGGCGCGACAACATCGTGCCCACGCCGGCCCCGATCTCGAGGATGCGAACTGGCCGCTCACCGAGCTCGCTCAGCGATGCGTGCAACACGTCGAGTACGCCGCGATTGAGGGCGCGGTCGTCGACCGTGCGCTTGGCGTGCAGGTAGCGTTGGTCGGAATACTCGGTCATGGCATGCCGGGAAACATCGGCTTGTGCCCCTCAGCGGGACACAGGCCCCTCGTAGCCAGCCGCCGCGACGTGCGACTCGTGCAACGTGACCTTCATCTGCGTGACGCGCTCACTACCGGGACCGAGCTCACCCGCCGCGATCCTGAGCGCCATGCGATCGAACACCACCTTGGCCATGAACTCGGTGGTGGTGTTCTTGCCCACCAGCGTGGGGTCGTCGTCGAGGTTCTTGTAGTTGAAGTCCGCGAGCACGGCGTGCAACGCATCCGTGGCGCGACCGATGTCGAGCACCACGCCGTCTTCGCTCAAGCTTTTGCTCTGAAAGATCACGTCGACCACGTAGGTGGCTCCGTGGAGCTCCTGCGCGGGCCCGAACAGCTCTCCGCGAAAGCTGTGGGCAATCATCATGTGACTTCGAACCGAGACGCTGAACATTGCGGGGCACTCCTTGGCGACGGGCGAGGAGTACCAGAGTTCCCGCGGCAAGTCCTGGCAGATTTTCGCAGCTTTCAGTCGTGGCAGCGCACGAATACCGTCAATCGTTCTCGATGTACTCGTTCCACGCGGCGCAAACACGGTCCCCGGCGAAAGCGAGACTCGGACGGAAGGAGGGCGCCGCCGTGTTCGAGCCCCCCCCCGTGGCGGGAGGCGGAAAGGCCCGTCCATTGACAATCCTCGGCACGGCTCACCCTGATGTCCCCGCGCTCGGCGCTCACGTCCCAGCGCATGCTCTCGGGCAACGTCTCGAGCATTGCTTCCGTGGCGGAAGTGACCGTCGACGCTCCCCCTGACGGCGGCAGTATTCGGAGCACGTTGCCGTCGCGCCAAATGACGTTACCCATCCGTGATGTGTGAGCTGGTCATCCCTGGCGTTGCGAGTCTTGAAACTCCTGCCGCAAGGGCACCCATCGTGAGTGCCAGTCCGAACGAAAGCGCGAGCACACGCAGAGGGTGCTGCTGGGTTTCTGTGCCGACCCGCGTTACTAGCTGGATGAGCATTCGGCACCACCCCGTAAGTTTCGACATCCACGCAGCCGATGGTCCCGCTGTCGAGATCAACAGGGTGTCCAATGTCTGCGATGACCGCATCACACGTTCGGACCGCGACAGGTCGATCGACACCACTGGCTCGGCCACCACCAATGGCGCCACTACGGGCATACGCTCAGTGACGAATTGGAAGCTCCGGGCGGGCGCGACCGGCATTGGCGCAGTGATGAATTGCCGTGGGACAGGAAGCGTTGTGGTGGGAAAGCTGACGCCGGGCTCCGTGACGTTCCCACCAGCTCCAGGGACGCTAACAAGCGTCGTGTCACCTTCCTCGGGGAGCCTCTTCACATAATCGACGCCGTCCATCGCAAGCTCGAAGCTTTGCGTTTCTAGCGAGGGACGGGGACGTGCTGCTTTCCGAGTCACTCGAACTTCGACGGCGAGCCCACCCCACTCCAGGACGGCTCGGCGCCCGAGCGGGCACCTGCCATGAATCCGGTTCGAATTCATGCGCAAGCGGCCTTCTGAAGCAGTAGGAATCAGCCATACTTCGTCCGTCTCGCGTTCGAAGTGAAAGTGAACCGGCGCAATTCCTGGCTCGTTCAGCTGCAGATCGGCCCTCGGGGAGGAACCCACGGTCACTGCACGCTCTTCACCGTCGCGGAGCTCATACACGTGGGAGCACCCGCGCACCCTGATCTCGAGGATCAGAGCCTCCGGTTCAGGACTACTTACCGAGCCTCTACTCTCATCGCCACCTGTCATATCCGGGTTCTCGGCTTCCACGTCGACTTCGGTGCGTGCTTTTTCGCGGCAGCGGAGCTCGCGAACCGCTTAGGCCCGACGGCAGACGGCAGCGACCGCGTACCACCGCTTTTCGCGCAACGCTCTGAGAATCGCGGCCGAGAAACCACCTGAGGCGCACAGACATGAGCACATCAACCCTTCCATCGACTGCAAGGCTACGTCGGTCCCTCGCGCGGCGACGCGTTCGCGAGCTAGGAACAGAGCACCCAATACTGGAATGGTTGTTCGGGCGCTTTATCGTCAACGAAAGCGTGCTCCGCGAGCTTTCTGCTGCTGCAAGCGACGCACACAAACGAGAATGCGAGCAAGCTCTCTCGGGCAACGGCTACGAGGAAGACACCGAAACTTCCGCCATCCTCGAAGAGGCCCAGTATGCCACCATCAGCGGAGCAGGCATCGACTTGGTGGAGTCGGAGAAGCCTAAGCTGCTCTTGGTCGACGATGACCAGCTCCTGCTGCGCGCCACACGGCGGGTGCTGAAAAGCCACTACCACGTGCTCATCAGCACGAACCCGACTGAGGCACTCATGATACTGGCCCAAGAGCACGTGGATGCCCTGGTGAGCGACTACGAAATCCCCAGTACCAAAGGGGGTGCGTGGCTACTCGCCCAGGCCAAGGACCTGTTCCCAAACGTGGCGCGCATCTTGATCTCCAGTCGGCCCGTACCCCAAGAGGTGTTGGCCCACGATGCCGTTCAGCGCTTCGTTCACAAGAACGCCGGCATCGACGAATTGGTCCGGCAGGTCAGCGATTGCCTGGCTTGACCTGTCAACGTCCAGGCTCCGCTTGCAAGCGCTTCCCGAGACGAGAAAGGGCTCGAGTGTGCAGTCGGCTTGCCCACGATTTGCTGACGTTGAGGGCATTCGCGATGTCCTCGAGCCGCTCCCCGTCGAAGTAGTGGCGCTGTAGCACCTCGCGCTCTTCGGCATCGAGCGTCTGCAGTCGTGTTTCGATCTGGTGCCGGAGTTCCGCATGGATCAACTGCTGCTC
>JAICQQ010000450.1 GCA_025937785.1 Polyangiaceae bacterium | reverse complement strand
TCGCCTCCAAGCACTCCGCGAGCCGCGCCTCCGGATAACGCGGATCCAACGAGAGGAATCCCGCCCCTGCCTTGAGGATCCCAACCATCTGCGCCACGAGCGACAGCCCTCGCTCCGCCACCACCGCGACTACGTCGTCCGGCACCACGCCGAGCTTCAACAGCGTTGTTCCCACGCGGTTGCTCTGCCGATTCAACTCCGCGTAGCTCACGCTCTGCCCCCAACAGCGCGCTGCCTCGCGATTCCCCCAGCGCGCCACCGCCGCCTCGAACAGCTCTACGTAGCTCTGGCTCGCTCCGCTCGCTGGCGCCGGTCCGCGCGCAGCACCCAGCACCTCCGCCCGCTCGTCGCTCGTGAGCGTGTCGATAACCGCCAGCGGACGTGAGGGATTTTCAACGACTCCTTCGAGTAGAGTCCGCAGGTGCTGCCCTAGGCGCTCGATCGTCGGCGCTTCGAACAACTCGGTGCTGTACGTCAGCGTCACGCGGATGCCCTCCCGCATTTCCGCTGTATCGAGCATCAGGTCCATCTGCGTCGTCTGCTCGGAGATCTTGAACGGCTCGATCGTGAGACCTCTGAGTTCGAGACTCGAGCTGGGCATGGCGGAGCGATGATTGAACATCACCTGAAACAACGGTGAATGCGTCAGGCTGCGTTCTGGATTGAGCGCTTCGACGACCTGTTCGAACGGGGCATCTTGGTGCGCTTGGGCGTCGAGCGTGGTCTCGCGCACGCGTCGCAGGAGCTCCAAAAACGAGCTCTTCCCGTCGACGCTGGTGCTGAACACCTGCGTGTTCACGAAAAACCCCATCACCCCTTCCAGCTCCACCCGGTTGCGGTTGGCGTTTGGTACTCCCACCCGAATTTCCGTCTGCGACGAATACCGGTGCAAAATTGCTTTGAACGCGGTCAACAGCAGCATGAACAGCGTGGCGCTTTGCTCGCTCGCTAAACGTGCGAGTCGGCGCGTGAGGGTTATGTCGATCTCGGAGGTAAAGCTCGCACCGCGATTGGTGCGCACGCGCGGCGTCGCATGGTCTTGAGGCAGTTGGAGCAAGGGGTGCTCGCTCCCCAGTTTGCGCTTCCAGTAGTCCAGCTGCCGATCCATCTCGCCACACTCGAGCCAGCGACGCTGCCAGATGGCGTAGTCGGCATACTGGATCACTAGGGGCCCGAGCACGGCGGGCCGCCCCTCGAGCGCCGCCATGTAGAACTCCGCAAACTCCCGCACCAGCAGATCACCGGACCAATCGTCCGAAACCACGTGATGGAGCGTCGCCAGCAACACGTGATCGTCAACAGCCAACCGCAACAGCTTCACCCGGAGACCGTGATCGCGCTCCAAGTCGAAGGGAGCGGCCGCTTCGTCCTGAGCAAGTTCGACCGCTCGCGCCACTCGCTCGTCCGAAGGGACGTCGGTCAACTCGACACAATTCAGCTTCAGCTCCGAAGAGCCGCTGATCACCTGATGAGCGTCGCCATCCTCTTCGTTGAAACGCGTTCGCAACACCTCGTGCCGTGCAACGATGCTGGCGATCGCGTTGGACAGCAGCCGCTGATCCAAGGGCCCGTGGATGCGCAGGGCGATCGGAATGTTGTAGGCGCCGCTCGTGCGTTCCAGCCGCCAGAGGAACCACTGCCGCTGCTGTGCGTACGACAGCGGAATCTTCTGCGGCCTGTCGCCCGCGACAATGGGCAGGCGCTGCACCGCGATCCCCCGATCCTGGAGCGACTGCAGCATGCGCTGGCGCGCCTCCGCGGGCAACGCGAAGACGCGTCGTGAAATCTCTTCTAACCCTACGCTCTCGGTATTCAGCATGGTTCAGCCTTCCTGAGCCCTTCTTCGCCTTCGAGTTGGTCGAGGATCGAGGCGAGGTCGTCGGAGGTCACCCGCGCGGGCGCCACCGATTCGAGACGGTCAGCCAGCGCCTTCACCGTCAGGACCTCGAAGATCGCTCGAAGCTCCAGCTCCACCCCCAGCTTCGCTCGCACGCGCGAGGTGACCTTCACGGCCAACAGCGAGTTCCCGCCCAGATCGAAGAAGTTGTCGGTCACGCCGATGCGCGGGACCGACAGCACTTCCTGCCAGATCGCGCAGAGCTCCCGCTCGAGCTCGGTCTGCGGGGCCACGCTGCCGGCCTCGCTCGTCGCAGCCTCCGGAACTGGCAGCGACCTGCGATCCAGCTTGCCGTTCGCGTTCAGCGGCAACTGCGCGAGCACCACGTACTGCCGCGGCACCATGTAGTCCGGAAGCTCGCTCGCCAGCGCCTCGCTCAAGCGCTGGCGCACCGTTGCCAGCTCCTGATTCGCCAACGCAGGCGAGGGCACCACGTACGCGACCAGCCGCTTGTCCTGCGACTCGTCGCCCACTGCCAACACCACCGCTTCCCTCACTCCGGGGTGCGCACGCAGCCGCGTCTCGATTTCACCGAGCTCGATCCGTTGCCCTCGGATCTTCACCTGTTGGTCGCGCCGGCCCACATACTCCAGGACGCCGCCCTCGAGCTGGCGGCCCAGATCACCGGTGCGGTACAGTCGCCCTCCGCGCGCTTCGCTCAGCGGATCGGGAACGAAGCTCTCTGCCGTGCGCGCCGGATCGCCCAGATACCCTCGCCCGACGCCGATGCCCGAGACGCAGAGCTGCCCCGTCACCCCGCGGGGCACCAAGCCCAAGTGCTCGTCCAACACGTACACGCACGTGCCCACCATCGGACGCCCGATCGCCGCTTGGCCCCCGCGCGTTTTCAGCGACTCGACGCCGACTCGCTCCAACGTCACGTCGTCGGAGCATTCCGCCGGACCGTACGCATTCACCAGACCGACACCCGGGTAGCGCCGATGCCAGCGCTCCGCTAGCCGCACCGGCAGCCCTTCCCCCGTCGCCAGCAGCCACCTCAACCCGAACGCTCCCGCGGCCGGGAGCTCGTCGCTCGACAGCGCCAGCTCGAGCAGGCTCGGCACGATCTCGAGCACCGTGATCCCTCGTTCCGCGACGTACCGAAATAGCCTCACCGGATCCTGCGCCACCTCGTCGCTCACGATGTCGACCGTCGCCCCGCACAACGGCCCCAGCAGCAGCTGCCAGATTGAGATATCGAAACTCTGCGCTGCCGTCTGCGCTATCACGTCGCCCTCACCAAGCTCGAGGTACGGAACCTTGCTCAACTGGTTGTTGAGCATGCCCGCTTGTTCCACCATCACCCCCTTCGGCTTGCCCGTCGAACCGGAGGTGTAGATCACGTACGCCAAGTGCCGCGG
>JAICQQ010000268.1 GCA_025937785.1 Polyangiaceae bacterium | reverse complement strand
TGTCTAACCATGCTGCCTACCCACGGAACACACTTCGACCGCCATGGATAGCTCTTTCCTCGACTTCTCGGGCACGGGCACGCACACGTTCACGTTCACGTTCACGGGCCGGACTAATTCAGGGACAGGCCCTAGTGCTCGTCCAGCAACTCCAACAACTTGCCGAATGGAATCCCGGCGTAGTCCGGCGGGGCCTCGTCGCCGATCGCCCGCTGCCAGGTCAAGACGCGTGCCGCCTTCGCCACGCGGCAGGCGAGCGCGCTGGTAGTGATGAGCTCGCGGCGTGAAGCGAGTGCTCCGAACGGCTCCAGATAGGCGTCGCGCACCCGGAGGACACGCGGGTCGTCCGCGTGCGTGTCCAGGGTCTGGCGCAGCATCTCGAGCAGCACCAGCAAGCTAGCAAACGGGTGCGCGAGCACACTGTCGCCCCAATCGAAGAAGCGAGCCGATTCGGTGGCGGCCGGTGTCGCGAAGATGTTCCAGGGGTGCAGGTCGTTGTGGTCCAGGCTCGGCGAACCGGGGGACTCCGCCAGCGCTGCGCACCACGCGTCGAATCGCGACGCGAGCGCCGCAACGGCGTCGTAATCCCGCCAATCGACGGCGCCGTCCTGGCGCTCGAGGAACCCGCGGGCGGTCGCGAGCGCCTGCTCGAAGCGCAGCGGCATCACGGCAGGCGTCATGTCGCTGACTCCCAACTCGAGCAGTGCCGCCGTGTGTGGCATTAGAGTTTGCTGCAGCTCCGCGTAGTAGGGCGCGATCCGTTCGAGCGCGGTCGCGAGCACGTCGCCCGGGCAGTCGTGGCCGAGCAGCGTTCCGCCGTCCGGCAGCACGAGCCAGCCGCGTTCGGTGTCCAGGCCCAGCGGTGCGAGCACGCGCGCGGGCACGAGCGCCTCCAGCTGACGGTAGAGCGCCACCTCGAACGCGGTGCTGGCGCAGCACGCCTTCAACCAGACGCGGCCGCCGCTGGCAGGCGCTTCGACCAGAGCTGCCCACGGACGCACGCGCGCTCGCGTGACAGGACCCGTGCGCTCGCGGCCGTGCGCACGCAGCGCTGCGTCGATGAAGTCGGAGGCAGCGTCGAGCCAAGCATCGCCTGCCCAGAATGCGGGTGTCGTCATGGATTCGCCGGCTGGTCGGACGGGGCGAATGTCGCCGATGTCCGCGAAACACTTAAGTCTCTCGCATGTTGCCCGTCCGTGAACCAGACACTTCGCGTCGGGTGACGGACTCGAGGGCTTGCCACGCACCCAGCAGCGGAACGACTTTGAGGAGGTACGCTTGTATCCCACACCACGGATGACGAGATGGGGCGGAGGCATGCTTCTGGCGACGGCGCTGACGAGCTCGTCTCTGGCTCAGGCGCAAAGTTGGGTCGGAGGACGCACCACACCGAATCCTGGCGAGTTCGTGGCGGTGGATCGAACAGGCGAGCCAAACTGGCTGTTCGGTGCAGAGGACGTGGCGGGCGACGGCCTCGACACGTTCACACCCGCGGAACAGGCCATCGACATTCGCTCCGCCTACGCGGCTTCGGTGGGTGGTGACTTCTACTTTCGCGTCTACGTTTCCGCGACGTCAGCGCCTCCAGACGACGTGTTCGGCTACGTCTTCATCGACGCCGATCGCAACAACGAAAGTGGCGGCAGCGCTGCGGCGCCCGAAATCGACGCTCGCTTCTCGAACGACCCCTCCGACGGGGGCTACGAGTACGTGTTCGCAGTGCAGGGGGATGGCAGCGTGCTGGATCTCTGGCAATGGGACGATGACACAGGACAATTCGCCTCGACCATGCCCATGCAAAACCGTGCGGACGCTGAAGCGGGCACGGACACCGACCCAGTGACCTCGAGCCCAGTCGAACACGGCTACCTGCAGGGGTGGATCGAGCTCGATCTCGTGGGGCTCGACGACACCTGTTCGGCGGATCTGTTCTTTCGGTCGCTCCAGGAGTCCTCCGATCTCGGAGACGGCGACCTCGACGTGGGCCTGGTCGGTCCGTGTCATCCGCGCGACGGCAACGACGACGGCGTGCCCGACCGCTGGGTGCCCGAGGCCAGCTGCAGCGAGGACGACGAGTGCCCCGTCAACTCCGTGTGCATCGAGCGCCGCTGCGTGTTCACCGGTGTGTGTGGCGACGACGCTGATTGCGCGGCCGACGAGCAATGCACAGCCGACGGCTACTGCGTGGCCCAGGAGGGCGACAGCTGCTCGGAGGACGCGGAGTGCAGCACGCGCGTGTGCGACGACGGAAGCTGCGTGCGCTGCGGCGGGGATGCAGAGTGCGCCGACGGTTACCGTTGCGGTGCGGACGGTCGCTGCGTCGGCGAAGACGAAGCGTCGAGCTCGACCGACGGGGATCCGGGTCTCGAGCTGGATCCCGAAGACGAAGTGCAGGGCGGGGCCTGCACGTGTGGCATCCCCGGCGGCGCGTCCAGCCTGAGCTATGGCCTCGTGCTCTGGCCCGCGCTGCTGTGGTGGCGGCGAAGGAAGTAGGCATCATGATGCAGTCACGTTCTTCATTCGCTCTGGTGGCGCTGGCGGCCGTTCTGCTCGCACACCACGCCGGCGCTCAGGTCGACGCCGAACGCTTCAAGCCAGCGGTCACCCACGACGGTTGGGTCAACGCCGAAGGGTCGGGTACGCGTCCGTCCGAAGATCCTTGGGAGTTCGGGCTCTACGTCAACTACGCCAAGAACAGCTTGGTGGTGGTCGACGGCGACGGCGAGCTCACCGATACCTTCGTGGGCAACCGTGTCGGCGCTGACGTGCTCGCTTCGTTCAGCATCGCCGATCCCTTCAGCATCGGCATCGGCATGCCGTTGTACTTTCAGGAGGGCGACGCGGATCCCTCGGCGGTGGGTCTCGGTGAGCTCCGGGTCGTGCCGAAGCTGCGCATCCTGAACGATCGCGAATCCGTCGGCTTGGCGCTGGCCGCGGAGCTACGTGCGCCGACGAACACCGGCGACTTTTCAGGCGACGAAAGCGACGTTTCCGTGACCCCCAAGCTCATCGTGGACCATCGCTTTCGCTCTGGGCTTCGGCTCGGCGCGAACCTCGGTGTGCTGCTCCGGGAAGAGTCTCGTTTCTTCAACGTGCTGGAAGGCAACGAGCTCGCGTACGCTGCGGCCGTGGCTTATGCCTTCAATCCGGACACCGAGCTCGGGGTCGAGTTCAACGGAGCCGCCGGGCTCTCCGAGACCGACACCGAAGAGACGCCGCTCGAGGCGTTGCCCTACCTACGCCAGGTGCTGGCCCCCGACTGGACGCTGCAAGGCGGCGCGGGCGTCGGAGTGCTCGCCGGCTACGGCGTACCGACATTCCGAGTTTTCGTGGGCGTGCGCTGGGCACCGACCAGTCACGACGCCGATCGCGACGGCATCTCGGATTCGGAGGACGAGTGCCCGAACGAGGCCGAGGACATGGATCGCATCGAGGACATGGACGGTTGCCCCGAAGAAGATCCGGACGGCGACCAGGACGGCGTCCCCGATCACCAGGACGATTGCCCGGAGGCCAAGGAAACCATCAACGGCGTGGACGACGACGACGGCTGCCCGGACACTGGTGATCCTCGCGTGGTCTATGAAGACGGGGAGTTCATGATCCTCGACGCCGTCCAGTTCGAGCACGGATCCTCGAAGGTAAACCAAGAATCTCACTCGCTCTTGGACCAGGTGGCTTTGATGATCAAAGCGCACCCCCAGGTCGGCAAGGTGCGCATCGAGGGTCACACCGACGACACCGGCCCCGAAGACGTGAATCAGCGCCTCAGCGAGCAACGCGCCAACTCAGTGCGCCAGTACCTGATCAACAAGGGTGTCAGCCCCAAGCGCCTCAGCGCCAAGGGCTACGGCGAATCCAAGCCCTTGGACGACAGCACGTCGGAATCAGCGCGCACCAAGAATCGGCGCGTGCAGTTCGTGGTCGAGTAGGTCGAGTCGCGGTTAGACCAAGATCCGCTCGGCCAGGTAAGTGCTCACCTTGTCGAGCGCGACGCGCTCCTGCGCGCAGGTGTCCCGCTCGCGCACCGTCACCGACTGGTCTTTCGCGGTGTCGCTGTCGATCGTGAAACAGAAGGGACAGCCAGCTTCGTCCATGCGCGCGTAGCGTTTGCCGATGGTTTGCTTCGGATCGAACTCCACCGCGCCGAAACGCGGCTTGAGCTCCTGATAGAGCTTTTCGGCGATCTCGGGCATTCCATCCTTGGCGACCAGCGGAAACACGCCCGCCTTCAAGGGCGACAGGCGCGGCGCAAACTTCATGTACACCTTGCTCGGTCGCGCAGGATCGGGCGTGTACGCTTCACATAGCAGCGCCAACACCCCGCGATCGGCCCCGGCGGAAGGCTCGATCACGTGCGGGACGTAGCGCTCCTTGGCTTCGGGGTCGAACCACTCGAGCTTGGTCTTGGAATGCTGCGCGTGTTGCTTCAGGTCGAAGTCGGAGCGATCGGCGATGCCCTCCAGCTCGCCGAAGCCGGGATACGTGAACGGAAAGCGGTACTCGACGTCACTGGTACCCGCGCCGGTCTTGGCGTAGTGGGCCAGCTCGTCCTTGTCGTGCTCGCGCAGCACCAGGTTGTCCGAGGCGAGGCCGAGACTTTGCCACCAGCGCATGCGCAGATCGCGCCAGAAGGCGTACCACTCGTTGGTGGTGCCGGGAGCGCAGAAAAACTCGATCTCCATTTGCTCGAACTCGCGCGACCGGAAGGTGAAGTTCCGCGGCGTGACCTCGTTCCGAAAGGCCTTTCCCATTTGAGCGATACCGAACGGCATCTTGACGCGGGTGGTGTCCGTGACGTTCTTGAAGTTGAGGAAGATGCCCTGAGCCGTCTCCGGCCGCAGATACGCCACGTCTTCTTCCGACGCGGTCGCGCCGACGTAGGTCTTGAACATCAGGTTGAACGCACGCGGTTCGGTGAGGGTCCCCACCTCTTTCGTGTCGGGCCCGACGGTGTTCGTCAGCGCCGATGCCGGGTGCTTGGCGAGCGGGGACGCGACCACGTCGGCGTCGGTCAGTTGCCGCTTGGTGTACTTGCCGAGCAACTTCAAGGCGCGGTCACGCCCCTCGTCGTCGCCCTCGACATAGGCATAGAAGCGTTCCTGTGCAGCGTCGGCGACCCCCAGCACCCAGAGGTGATCCGCCCGGTAACGGCGCTTCGACTCACGGCAGTCGATCATCGGATCGTTGAAACCTCCGACGTGGCCGGAGGCGACCCACACCTTTGGATTTTGGATGATGCAGCTGTCGAGCCCCACCATCGACACGGGCTTGCCGTCAGGCCCGGGCGGCGGTGTCAGCACCGTGTCTTGCCACCAGGCGTCCTTGAGGTTTTTCTTCAGCTGGGCGCCGAGCGGGCCGTAGTCCCAGAAGCCGTTGATACCGCCGTAGATTTCCGAGGCTTGGAAGATGAAGCCGCGGCGCTTGCAGAGCGCCATGATCTCGTCCATCGACTTTTTGGCAGTTGGTTCGGTCATGGCGGGCTCATACAAGAAAATAGCCCGAGGGTCGAGGGGATCCGCGGCGCGGAGTCTGGAGCAGCGCGAGCTGAAGCGGCGCGTCTAACCGGCGCGTCTAACTGGCGCGCCACCGCTCGAGCCAGGCCTCGAGCCGCAAGTCCGGCTCGCCGCGTTCTCGGCGCTCTCGGGCCCGCGCGACGAGGGCCGCGATCTTGCGCTCGGTGGCTCGCCTTCGCCCGCCCGCCGCGTGCCAGAGTCCTTCGACCTCGTCCGCGCTGAGCGGGCGCCACTCACCGATGCGGAGCGAGCCTAGTGCCAACGGACCGACGGACTTTCGATGCAAATGCATCAGGTCGAAGTCGAGCGCGCGACACATGCGCCGAATCTGCCGGTTCTTGCCTTCGCACAGCGTCACTAGCAGCTCGGTGTGCGATTCGGAGCGGTGTTGCACGCCAACGCTCACCGCGCGTGCGACGCGGCCGCCGAGAGGTACGCCTTCGACCCAGCGCGCTAAACGCGGGTCGTCGTCTGCCAGCGGCTGGTCGAGCCATAGCCAGTACACCTTTTCGGTCTGGTGGTCGGGATGCAAGATGGCGTTGGCGAGGTCACCGTCGTTCGTGAACAGCAGCATGCCAGTGGTCTCGCGATCCAAGCGTCCCACGGGAAACACTCCGCGTGGCATGGCATCGAGGAAGGCGGTGAGATCGCGCTGCCCATGCGGGTCGCGCAACGTCGCTGTCACGTCGCCAGGTTTGTTCAACATCAGCGAGACGTGCGCGCTGCGGGGCTCCAGCCGGAATTGGTTCAAGAACACGGTATCGTCCTCGTAAACGAGATCGTCGACGCGCATGAATCGGGGCGCGGGCGCCCCTGGCGCGAGCACACACACCTGGCCCAGCGCATGCGCGCGGCGCCCGTCGTCCACCGAAAGTTCGGTCGAGTCTCGCAGGAACTTCTCGAGCCGGCGCGGGAGGAAGGGAGGGGAAGCTTGGCTCACTGCACGGAGGCGCGCGAACGTAGCGCGTTTTGCCTGGCGGTCGACCCAAAAGCTGGGACTCCCGTCCAGTCGCGGTGTGCGGATCAGGCGGTGCTTTACAAGTCACGAAATTCCGGTGCACGTTGGGGGTCAGCGGATGTCATCGGTCGTCACCAAGGGACCTTCAGCATTTCCCAGCACACGCTGGACGCTGATCCTGTCGGCGCGTGAGTCCCCGGATGCGCGCCGGGTCGCTCTGGACGAATTGCTCACGCGCTACTGGCGACCGCTCTACGCGTACGCCCGGCGCAAGGGGCTGGACCGGGGCCAGGCCCAGGACGCGGTCCAGGGCTTTGCGCTTCAGCTGCTCGAGAAAGACTTCCTGTCGCGGGTCGATCCCGGGCGCGGCCGCTTGCGCTCGTATCTATGCACCTCGTTCCAGCACTACCTCATCAATCAACACGAGAAGGAGCGCGCCCAGAAGCGCGGGGGCGACGCAACGACGCTCTCGATCGACGTGGTCATGGCCGAACGCGCGCTCTCGGCCATCCCCACCGAGCCCGAGCCCGCGTTTCATCGCGAGTGGGCCCTGCTGCTGCTGGACCGGGCGATGCAGCGGCTCCGCTCGGAGTTCGAAGCCGGCAAGCGCAAGGCTCCGTTCGAGGTCGTCGAAAGCTTCTTCTCGACGGAGAGCACGCGCGAGCCGCCCTCGTACCAGCAGGTGGCCGAGAAGTACTCGATGACGATCCCGCAGGTGAAGTCGCTGTTGCACCGAAGTCGTGTGCGCTTCCGCGAACTCGCCCGCGAAGAGGCGGCCGACACCGTCGCAGAAGCGAGCGAAGCCGCCGACGAGCTCGCAGAGCTGATGGAGCATCTGGCACGATGAGCGAATCGCCCGGCAGCGCCGGGGGCGAGAACGCGATCGAACCCGAACCTGAGCCGATCGACTCGCGGTCGAACGTGTCGGGCACCTGCGCGCGTTGTGGCCGCAAGGTCCCGGGGGACCGTTTTCAGGTCTGCCCAGCCTGTCTCATCAGCGAGGACGAACCGGACGCGGTGATCGCGCAGGGTACGCTGAAGCTTGGGCAAGAGCTGGGGCATGGCGGGATGGGTACGGTGTTCCGTGCGCGCCACCTACGGCTGGGACGCGAAGTGGCGGTCAAGTTCTTGCCTGCCGAGCTGGCGGACAGCGCAGAGTTCCGCACGCGCTTCGCTCGCGAGGCCCATGCGCTGGCCCTGTTGAATCATCCGAACATCGTCACCATCCACGACTACGGCGAAGAGGACGGGCAAGGCTACATCGTGATGGAGCTCTGCGAAGGTTCCACGCTCGCGGAGCAACTGCCGCTGGCTCCCGATCGCGCCATCGGCATCGTGCTACAAATTTGCGACGCGCTCTCGTATGCGCATCAGCAAGGCATCGTTCACCGGGACGTCAAGCCTGGCAACGTCCTCATCGACCCCAATGGCAAGGTGAAGGTGACCGACTTTGGCCTGGCGCGCATGGCGGGGGAGGGGGCTCGCGGCTGGACAGTGACCGGTCCCGATCGCGCGCTGGGGAGCCTCTACTATATGGCGCCGGAGGTGCTGGGCGGCGCTCCGCCCTCGCCGCAGGTCGACGTGTACGCGCTCGGGGTGCTCCTGTACGAAAGCATGACCGGTGCACTGCCCGTGGGGGACTTCGAGCGCTTACCGGGAGCCGTCGATCACGTCGTGCGCCGAGCACTCTCGCAGCTGCCCGAGAAGCGCCAGACCAGCGTAGACGAGTTTGCCTCGGAGTTGCGCCGCGCCCGCCACCACGTCGCCGAGCGCCGCGGTGAGCTGCCGCCTGCCGAAAAGCAGTGGTTTCGCGCGGTGGCTCTGCTCTACGCCACGGCCTCCGCGATTCTGGGCTGGGCGCTCTTGGTCTCGCTCACGCCGCGCGCGGTGCTGCCCACCGAACTGCACCCGCTGTCCCTGGTGGGTTCCCGGGTGCTCGAAGACGGCAAGCTCGTGTCGCTCGCCCGCTTCGAAGTCTGGCCGACGCTGGGCGCACTCGCGGCGTTCGGTCTGGCGCTCACCGCCTCCGGCTTTCTTCGGCGTCACTTCAGCCAGGCGGGGTTGGACCAACCGTATCCGGACCTCCCGCTGCGCGAGTCGAAATGGCTTTTGGCTTTGGGAGGCGTTTCGGTCGCAACCTATAGCTGGCGGCATCTGGGCGACGGCACCACCGTCCTGGCCCTGTACAGTTCGTTTTTCGGCGCCGTGATCGAGCTCGTTTCGCTCTACATCCTCTGGAGCGGGCTGCTCGAAGCCAAACGGCGTGGCCGGCCGCTGCAACGCGAACCCGGTCTGTTCGTCGGCTTCGCCTTGATGCTCGTGCCCCCGGTCTTCGAACTCGCGGCCTACGTGCTCCCCTGGCTGCGCTGATCCCGGGGTCGCCGGGCCTATCAAGTGATCCCGGTGCAAGCGCTCGATACACTTCCAAGCCTCATGCTGGAGCGTCCTGCTCCGGTCATCGGCACCATCAATGGCATCGGTGGCGCTTTTTCGGGCACGGGCACGTTTACGTTTACGTTCACGGGTCGTTCAGCCGAGTTCAGGGACAGGGCTTGGTTGGGTCGTGGGGTTTGAGCGCGACGTCCTGCGGGTGACCCACGCTTCGGTCGGGGCGGGCGCAAGTGCGTTGCCGACGAAATAGGGCCGGCGGGCCGTCGCAATGACCCGCCGATCCATCATCAGGAAGCTGTAGGTTTGCCCCCGCTTGGGATCAGTAGTTCCAGTCCCGAGCCAAGGCGCGCCAGCGGCCAATGCGCCGCAGGATGCTCGCTTGATAGCGCTCCCAATAAGAGGCGACGATGATCAGCAGCATGCCGAGCGTCGAGAGGACGGCCCAATGCTTCAACCGCTCGAGATCGAGGTTGCCGCCGATCTGGTAGGCGATGGCGGTCACCACCGCGATCAGGCCGCCGAGCGTGAGGAGCTTGCTGCGGACCCAAGCGCCGACGGCGAGGGTGACGGCACCGACGCTGGCGCAGGCGAGGAGGGTCCAGAGCCCCGGGTGCAACCAGAGGTTCGGCACGACCGCTAGCAGCGCGAGGATCGCGGCGCAGGCGCGCCACGCGGGGCCGAGGCGCTGCGAGGTACGTGCGGCGCGGAGGAATAGCGCACTCGCCGGCAAGAGCAGGGCCGGCAGCGCCAGGGCCCCCGAGAGATGACCGGCGTGCGACCAGTGCAGCCACCAGAAGCCCCACCCCCCCAGCAGCGACGCCAGCGAGATTGACGCGAGGGAACCCGCGAGTCGCGGGCGTTCCGGACCGAGTCGGGGCGAGAGCGCTGCGAGCCAGCTGCCGGCTCCGAGAAGCAGCGCGCCACCCTGCAAGAGGAAGCTGGGATAAAGGTGCATGCCGCGTGCGAGCAGCAAGGCGACCGGCAACAGCAGCGTTCCGCGCGCCATGCGGCTTTCCAGCGTGCGCGCCGCCGGCTGGCGGCTGAACCAGCACGCGTCCGCGACCGCGACTGCGAGCGTGCCGAGCAAGGCGAGCAGCGTGGTGACCGCGGGATCACGCCAGGGAAGCACCAGCAGGCCGTTCGTCAACGCGAACGCCCAGAGCAAGCTCCTGGTTCTAGGCCTGGCGAGGGTGCGGTACGCGAGCCAGACAGCAGGCGCGAGCACGACCGTCGTGGCGGCGATGCAGCAGAGGGCGGCGCCGGCGCTCGGGGCAACCCACAGGAAGTTCCCACCGAGCATGAGGTGGGCGGAGTCTTGCGCGAGGCGTGAATAGACGAGAGCGCCGAGCACGGCAGTATTGATAGGGACGACCGCCAGCACGATCGCAAGAAACGTCCGCGCTCCGCGGCTCTCTTTGACGCCGAGGCCGCAGAACAGCGCAGCCGCCCCGAGCAGCA
>JAICQQ010000419.1 GCA_025937785.1 Polyangiaceae bacterium | reverse complement strand
GAGGGCTATCCCCGGCGATTGTGCGCGGCGCTGGCGATCGCGTAAAACATGCGCAGGAGCACGCGTTCGCGGCGGGTGTGCCGGCACAAGGGACGATCTCGGTGCCATGGCAGTGTGTTATTACCGCTCACGTCGAACAGGACGGGCGGCGAGTGGCACACACATTCCGCCTGGCGCGCGCCGGACTCGTCCGCAACGATCGCGAGGTTGACAGTGTCCTGTCTCCATAGTTCGTCCCGAAATTCGCGCGGCCCGGCCTCTACGGCCGCGGCGAATTTCGGACTCTGGCGTACTATTGAGACTAGGAAAGCGTCGTTTATTTTCGTGGCGAATCAAAGATTCACCACACTAGAAGCCGCCGAAGGGCGCACCGGTCGTCGCGCCCGCCGCACCTCCAGCGCCTCCGGCGCCGCCTGTCGTGGTGCTGCCGAAGCCTCCAAAGGTGAAGCCAGCTCCCGTCGTCATGCCACCCCCCGTCGTCATGCCGCCGCCCGTCGTGCCACCACCGGTCGTCGCGTTGGCGGCGTTGTTGGCGTTGCCGGCTTGCGTGCCGCCCAGCGGATTCGCGCCGGTCGTGCTCGTCGCCGTGGACGTCGCCGAAGCACTGCTGACGGTCGTCGTGACCGCGCTGGTGACCGTCACGCTCATCGTGTTCGTCACGCTCATCGTGTTCGTCGCGCTCTCGGTGGTCATCGCGTCGTCCCCGCCTTCAGCGGAAGAAGCGTCCGTCTCGTCGTAGTACGGCGGTTGATCCTCGGAGGCGCACGCCACCATGATCCCCGCGATGCAAAGCCCTGTGAGGGCGAAGTATGCTGCTCTCATTTCTTGTTTCTTGCTTCCGGGCAGGCACCCAATGCTACCCCTTGAGGATGGCAGGTCCACCGCGTCGTAGGCGATGGGCCGATCTATCCACTGTATCAAACCCGCCGGGAGGCAGCCCTAACTTGGTCCCCGGTTTGCGATCGATTCGAGAGACCCACCCAGCGTGGAAGATTCTTCTGATCGCGCACTCTGTCACGCCCGGGAGCGATCCCACAGACCGCCTATCGGTGCGTGGGTTCTAGCAAATTCTCGGTATCTGCCGGCGATTTCCCCGGCCCGCTGCACGTGGACCGAACAGATGGAAACGTCGTGGTTCACCTTGGTACGCTCCCGCCCATGACCTACTGGGAAGTCCTGGATGCAGCCACCCATTCACTCACGCTCGAATACTCGTTTCGACCCGACTCGACCGCGCGAGCTTTCGTTACCCGCTTCAGCGGTGATGAGCTGGTCATCTTCAGTCCCCCAATTGGCATGGACCCCGCTGCATTTCGCGAGCTCGAGGAACACGGGCGTGTGACCGCGCTCGTCGCGCCGAACGGCTTTCACTACCTCGGCCTCCGGCCAGCGCTCGCAGCCTTCCCCGAAGCCACGCTGTACGCGCCGGAAGCAGCGCTGCGCCGCGTCGAAAAGAAACAGCCCGATCTCGGGGTCCGACCTCTGGGCGAGCTGCAAGAAAAAACCGAATCCCCGGTGCGGATCCTCGACGTGCCGGGGTTCAGCATCGGCGACACCTGGGCCATCGTGGAGACCAGCGCCGGCCCCCTGTGGTACGTCAGTGATTCTTGCTTCAACCTGAGCAAGCTTCCCGAAAGTTTGGCGGCTCGCTTGCTCTTCAAGTGGACGAAGAGCGGGCCGGGGTTGTCGCTCAACGGGGTTGGCAACCTCTTCTTTCTGAAGGATCGCCGTCGCTTCAAGCACTGGTTCGAAGATCGCCTGGCCGAACCCACGCCTTCGCTGCTGGTGCCGGCGCATGGTGAAATCGCACGCGAACACGCGCTCGGCACTTCGCTGAAAACCCTGGTCGCTGCGCGGTTGTAACGCCGCCGATGGGAGGCGCGTCAAAAGCTGCCGCGGTAGGCCAGCGTCTGCGAGTCTCGCGTCGCGACTACGCTGAGCGGCAGCGACCGGTATGAGACCTCGGTTTTGGGCCAAAGCAAGCTCACGGCCGCCAGCGTGACGCCGACCGTCTGCATGGCGCCCGAGAGGCTGAACGCTGCCGTGTAGCGCCAGTTCGAGCGCACCTCGTCGTGTCGCAAGGCAACGAAAGGCCCAGCCACGGGGATGTAGAGCTCGTACCAAGCGCTCTGGGCAGATTCGAGCCCGCAATACTTACCATCGCGGTCGTGCCAGCAGATCAGGAGCGCCCCGGTCGCGACGAGGGCCGTCGTCGTGTAGGTCTGGGCGAACATCATTCCGCCGGCGATCCCCAACCGAAGCACCTTCGCTTCGCGCTCGATCGCCGCCCAATCGGGAGTCTCGCCCGACACGGGGTCGGCGAGCGACGGGGCCGCGGCCGGCGGGGCGGCGTTCGCCACGGCGGGTAAGAAGGCAACACACAGCGAGCTGGCGGTGACCACGCGCGCGGCCCAGCCCCGCCCGTGCGGCAGGCTTCGGTGGGCGGAGCTGGGCTCGCGACTCAAGACGCCGAGAGCCCTAGAGCTTCGGGCAAACCCAGCATCAGGTTCAACGACTGGACCGCGGCGCCCGACGCGCCTTTGCCCAGGTTGTCGAGGACGGCTACCAACAGCACATGCCCCTGAGGATGCTGGATCGCGCGTAGCTCGACGCGGTTGGTGCCGTTGCACGCACGCGGATCGAGGGAGGCTTCGGAGCTGGGCGCGCTGGCGTCGGCCGGCACCACCCGGACGAACTGCTCGCCCGCGTAGTGCCGCTCGTACGCATCGGTGATGGCCCGCGCGTCGACCCCCGCTGGCAGCTGTTCGAGGTGCAGCGGGATTTCGACGCGCATCCCGCGATCGAACGCCCCTACGGACGGGCGAAAGAAAGGTGCGACCTCGAGCAGACCGTAGGCCTGCATTTCGGGGATGTGCTTGTGGGCTTTGTCGAGCGCGTAGGGGGCTTCGTAGGGTAAGCCGATGAGGCCGGTCTCCGGCGACTCCCAGCGCGCGATCATGCTTTTGCCGCCGCCCGAGTAACCGGAGACGCCGTGGATCGAGAGCGCTGCGTGGCGCGGTAGCAGGCCGGCGGCGATCAACGGGCGCGTGAGGAGCGAAACGCACGTCGGCCAGCACCCGGGGTTGCTGACGAAGCGAGCTGCACGGATCGCCTCGCGCTGCTCGGGCGCGAGCTCCGGCAAACCATAGGTCCAATCGCCCTTGACGCGAAACGCGGTACTGCCGTCGATCATGCGCACCTTCGGGTTCTCGAGCAGCGCGACCGCCTGCACCGACGCTTCGTCGGGCAGGCAGAGGATGGCCACGTCGCAGGCATTCAAGAGCTCGCGGCGCGCGCCGGGGTCTTTGCGATCGGCTTCGGAAATCTCCAAGACCTGCAGGTCGCGCCGGCTCGCCAAGAGCTCGCGAATTCGGAGCCCTATGGTACCTGCGTGGCCGTCGATGAATACTCGTGCTGCCATCGGGTCGCGCGAGCCTAGCATGGCTTAACCCACGGCGCCGAGCGGTTCGGACCCTGAGCCCGCGCTCGGGTCACTCGCCGATTTTGCTCGGGCGTACCCGCTGTCGCTCGTGCGTTGACTTGAAGAAGCGCAAGATGGTCCCCTGAAAGAAGTCAGTCACCAGGATCTCGCCTTCGGGTCCCTGGAGCAGGTCGAGAGGTCTGCCGACGAATCCGCTGGCCCAGGTCTCGACGCGAGGCTTGCTCGCGGCGGCTGGGCTGCCGTTGCGAACGTCGGGCACCACGACGATGCAGCGCCCCGCGTCCGTGTAGCCTTTGAGGTGACTGCCGTACTCGGCAATCAGCCAGTGACCCGAAAGCTCGGGGAACTGCTTGCCGGTATAGTAGAGGATGCCATTGGCGCTGGTGTGCGGCGGTAGCGTGACCACGGGCGCCACGGGTTTCAACTCGAGGGCACGCTCCCGTTGTCCGGGGGCCACGGAGTCCCCCAGCACG
>JAICQQ010000428.1 GCA_025937785.1 Polyangiaceae bacterium | reverse complement strand
GGCTGCGTGAAGAGGACCCCTTCACGGGGCTATGGACCAGCATCTGCCCGAACCGCATCGTCCCGCGCCGCTCACGCTTCGAAGTCGATCTGAACCGGGCCCCGACCCAAGCGATTTATCGAAGGCCCGCCGATGCCTGGGGCCTCCAGGTCTGGCAAATGCCGCTCTCCGACGTCGCGGTTCGCACGACCATGCGCGAGTATCGCGCGTTTTACGCTGCAGTTCACGAGGTGCTCGAGGATCTCGAAGCCCGCCACGGCAAGTTCGTGGTGCTCGACCTGCACAGCTACAATCACCGGCGCGCCGGCGCGACCGCAGCGCCGGCGGAGCAAGAGCAGAATCCCGACATCAACGTCGGCACCGGCTCGCTCGATCGGGCTCGCTTCGGACACATCGTCGACCGTTTCATGGCAGATTTGCGTCGTCACGAGGTGCTCGGGCGCCGGCTCGACGTGCGCGAGAACGTGCGCTTCCAAGGCGGATACCTGTGTCGCTGGGTGCACGAGCACTTTCCGGTGACGGGCTGTGCGCTCGCGATCGAGGTCAAGAAGATCTTCATGGACGAATGGACCGGCGAGGCGCACCCAGAGGCGCTGGCGGCAGTCCAGACCGCGCTAGCGGCGACCGTCCCGGGCTTGCTCGAGGAGCTCTCCGTATGATGGGACGGATCAACGGCAGAAGCCCGCCGGCAGCGCTGGCGCAGCCCTTCCAGTCCCGCCTGCATGGAGGTGGCCGCGCCGAGTTCGACCGACCCCTGCCCCTCGTATGCGTCCACGACCGCACCAACCGCAGCCACCCCCACGACCCCTCGGTCGAATTGCTGACGCAGGGAGCGCCCAACCACGTCGTGATCGACAGCCCCGAGGACCTCGCCGAAGCGACGCCGCTCATCGAGCGCTATTTGCGAGCCTCCGTCGAAGAATTCGGAAGTTGCCTCCTCGCAGAGCTCACCTCCAGCCCTACCCGCCACGAGACCAGGCCCACTCCCAGCGTGACGCTGCGAAACTACGGCTCTCTGCCGGAAGCAAGCGACGTGTCGCACGCCCTCGACGCCTTCGAGACGGAGCTCACGCGTCAGAAGATCCGCGGTCTGCGGCCCATCGTCATGCGTGCGGCCGCCGCGACCTCGCGTCCACTTCTGGACTCGTTCCAACACCCGAACGTGACCCGCATCGTGCTCGAGCTGAGCCCGGTGTTCTTCAGCCAGCGCGAGGCGAAGCTGCGCGGCCTGCTGCTGCGCGACTTCGCCGAGCGCCTCCAGCCTGCGCTGGCAGAGCTCGCGTTCAGCCTGCTCGACGGAAAAGGCAAGAAGCGGCTTGGAGGCCCGCGTGCGTTGGGACGCCGGTACATCGACTCCGCGGTGGATGCCATAGCGGGCGAACTAGCGCGCATCTCGCAGAGCTTCGATCTATTGCTGCTGCTCACGCCGACGAACGGCGAGGCCTCGTATCAGAGGTTCATCGAGAGCGGCTGCGAGAAGCGCCCAGAGTTCTTGTATCGTACCATCTACATCGACCCGGACGAGCTCCGGCGCAGCATGTATCAGCTGCCTATCGAGAAGGTCGCCGATCCGACCTTGGCGCGCTTGCTGCGTGACCAGCGCGAACACCTGGATGGCGAGCTCGGGATGATCGCGCACCGCAACACGTCGAAGTGCCTGTACAGCAGCCTGCACGTTTACGGCGGCGTCGAAGACAAGCTGCACCGAGTGGCGCGCGGTGTCGCCGAGGCTTTCGGTGGCGACGCCTTGGGCGAAGCGAGCGACGAGGGATCGCCCGACGAGCTTTACGACGCCGAAGACTTCCGCCGCCGCGTGCTCGCAGAGTTCGAGTTCTACAAGAAGCAATGGGCGCCCTTCGAGGCAAGGGTCGAAATCCGCGACGATGTCTCGAGCTTGCTCGTCAGCGAGAATACCCTGTTCGTGCCGCGAGCGACGGTCCTCAGCAAGCGACGCGCCGAGGCGCTGCTGGCGCACGAGGTCGGCACGCATCTCCTCACGTACAACAACGGCCGCTCTCAACCTCTCGGCCTGATGAAGACCGGCCTCGCCGGCTACGACCAACTCCAAGAAGGTCTGGCCGTGGTCGCCGAATACCTGGCAGGCGGGCTCACCCCCGAGCGGCTGCGACTGCTTGCTGCGCGCGTGATCGCGGTGCGGCACTTGCTCCGGGGCGCTGACTTCGTCGAAGTATTCCGCGATGTGCACAAAACGCTGGCGCTGCCCAAGCGCCACGCCTTCTTCGTCACCCTGCGGGTCTTCCGCGGGGGTGGCTTCACCAAAGACGCCATCTATCTGCGCGGCGTGCTCGACGTGCTCGAGCATCTGCGTCGAGAACAGCCCTTCGACATGCTGCTCACCGGGAAGTTCTCGATCGCCCACGCCCCCCTGATTCACGAGCTCCGCTGCCGGCAGCTCTTGAAGGCCCCGTGCCTGGTCCCGCGTGCGCTCAAGACCGCGCGCGGCAAGCGTCACTTGTCCGCGCTCGTCGGTCAACCGCGAACGGTCTTCGACCTCTGCCAGCGAGAAGCATCATGATCATCGCCTTCGTCATCAACGACATCGCCACCGAAAACCCCAAGTACACGACCGTCGGCCTCGGCTACACCGCCAACCGCCGGGGTCATCAGGTGTGGTTCGTCAACGTCACCGATTTCAGCTACGACCCGTCAGGTCGCGTCTGCGCACACGGGATATCCGTCGAGGGTGAGTTCGAGAATCAAGAGCAGTTCTACCGCGGCCTCGTGGGCGACAACGCCCAGCGCGAGCGCATCGACTTCAGCGATGTCGACATCCTGTTCCTGCGCCACGACCCCGCCGAAGACGCAGAACTGCGGCCCTGGGCCCAATACTCACCCATCCTCTTCGGCCAGCTCGCGGCGCGTGCGGGCTGCGTCGTCGTCAACGACCCGCGCTCGCTCACCAACGCCCTGAACAAGACCTACTTCCAACAGTTTCCAGAAATCGTGCGCCCGCGCACGCTGATCACACGGAACCGGGCCGAAATCCGCCGCTTCATCGACGAGCACAACGGCACGGCCGTGCTGAAGCCCCTACAAGGCTCCGGCGGAAAGAATGTGTTCCTGGTAAAAGACGGTGACGCGGGGAACCTCAACCAAATCGCCGAGGTCATCGCCCGAGAAGGCTACGTCGTCGTGCAAGAGTACCTCACCGCCGCGAGCGAAGGCGACGTGCGGCTGTTCGTCATGAACGGCACGCCGCTGATGGCGGGCGATCGCTGTGCGGCCTTGCAGCGAGTCAACGTCAAGGGCGACATCCGCAGCAACATCCACGCCGGTGGCGAACCCCGCCCCGTCGAAGTCACGCCGCAAATGCTCGCCATCGTCGAGACCGTGCGCCCCAAGCTCGTCAAGGACGGCATGTTCCTCGTCGGCCTCGACATCGTCGGAGACAAGCTGATGGAGGTCAACGTGTTCTCCCCCGGCGGCCTGCAGACCATGCGCAAGCTCTACAACGCGGACTTCTTCCTCCCCGTCATCGAGGCCCTCGAACGCAAAGCCCAGGTCCGCACCCACTACCGGCGCACCATCGACAACATCGAGCTCGCCACGCTCTAACGCCGGCTTCCCGAAGCCCCCGCGCCACTAGCCGTGGAGCTAGCGGCCGCCGACCAATTCGCCACCGCGCGCCTGCACCTTTCCCACCGCGCGCTGCACCTTTCGCCACCGCGCGCCCGCACCTTTCGCCACCGCGCGCCCGCACCTTTCGCCACCGCGCGCCCGCACCT
>JAICQQ010000202.1 GCA_025937785.1 Polyangiaceae bacterium | reverse complement strand
GACGCGAACGCATGTCGCGACGTCGAGGTCAACAGCGCCTCGAGCGGAACTGGAGCGGACACGTCGGGCAGCGCCGCATCTGGCAGCGGCGGCAGCGGCGGCAGCGGCGGCAGCGCGAGCAGCGAGACCACCGCCGGCGGCGGCAGTTTGGGGCTCGGTGGCCAAGCCGGCGCGCCGGGGGCGCCGGGAGAGGCGGGCGCGGCGGGCGCGGGCGGCGAAGGCGATGACGACAGCGCTGGCAACGGTAGCTTTGGCACTGGCAGCGACGGCGCCGCCAGCAACGGCTCCACGGGTAGCAGCGGCGTGCCTGGCGATGCCGGCCCCGACGTTTCGGTAGATTCGGACGCGGATCCTTTGATGCCGAGCGGCATGGCGTGTAGAGTCAACGTCACCCCCGACGGCCCCTCGCGCGGCTGCGGGCTCGCGGGCGACGGGCGCGACAGCGATCCTTGCACCAGCGCGGCTGATTGCGCTGGGGGCTTCGCGTGCGTCGGCGAAGGGAACGCGGGCATCTGTCGCCCCTATTGCTGTTCCGCCGGACAAGATCCGTGCGCGAGCGGTAGCTACTGCGGTGAGCGCGCGTTGCTTGGCTCGGAGCTCGAGGTTCCGGTCTGCCTGCGGGCGGACAACTGCAGCTTGTCGCAAGCCTACCCTTGCGCGAGCGCAGACGAGTGCCAGTGTCGCGAAGGGACCGCGTGTCTGGTGGTTCGGCGCGACGGCACCACCACGTGCGCGGTTCCGGGCGACGGCCAAGCAGGAGATGCGTGTCCGTGCGCCTGGGGCCACGTGTGTTCGCAGGCCAGTGGCACCTGCTTGAAGTTGTGCGATACGGTCGTGGACGATGACCCCCCCCAGTGCGGCGAGGGCATCTGCCAAGCGGCCGCCAATCTGCCGGGCAGCTGGGGCGTGTGCATCAAGACCGCCTCGGGTGGGTGACAGTGCCGGGCCGCTGGGCAGCTACTGCTCCGACAGCGGCGCTTCGTCGCCGCGGCGCGCGAGCTCCCGATCGCGGTCGTAATTCTCGATGAGCACGTTCACCTCGACGCCGAGCAGGGTCGCGAGGCACCAGAGCCACAGCCACGCCATGGTGATCGCCACCGCAGCCAAGCTGCCATAGAAGAGCGCGAACCGCCCGAGCTGCGTCGCATAGTAACCGAAGCCCGCGGACGCGATCGCCCCTAGCACCACGGCGATCGCGGCGCCCGGGACCACGTGACGTTTGACGCTGCGCTTGCGCCGGACCGACACCAAGAACAGCGCCGAGAACACCGCGGTCGCGACCAGCACCGCGAGCAGAATGCCGAGCCACTTGGCGACGCCGACTTCGTTCAACGGCGTGAGCAGGAACCGCGCGACAGGGTGGCTCGCGCCCATGGCGAGCAAGAATCCGATCGCGCCGCTCAAGCTGAGCCCGCAGATCGCCAAGAATGCGCACAACAAAGCAATCAGCCGCTTCTTCCACCAAGCGCGCGGATCGATCTTGAAGGCATCTTCGTACACGCTAATCAGCGTATGAAAGGCCGACGACGCCAGCCACCACCCGCTCACCATCGCCAGCGGTGCGAGGCTGGTGCCTTCGAATCGTGTGAAGTGCCGAGCCAAGAGCTCGTGCATCTGGCTCGGAGTCACCTGGAACAAGACCGACCCGGACAGCAATGCCCCTTCCGTGGTCCTGACCACGTGGGCGAGCACCCAGCCGGCGAGAGCCAGGGCCGGGATCAACGCCAGGAACAAGTCGAAGGCCATGGCACTGGCCGTGCGCGTGGCGTTGTGGTCCATCAGGTTCGAGACCAGGCGCCAGAGCGCCCTGCGCGCAGGGCCTTCGGCGAAGTAGTCCCGGGCACGTTGCTCGGCAAGCGCTGGAACTTGTCGAAGAACGCGCAGCATGTTGCACTTTTTTCGCGGATATTCGCCCTCAGCGCAAGCGGCTGGCGCTCGGACCAGAAAGAATGCAAAAAGCCCAGGTGTTGCCATGGCTTCTTATCAACGTACCCATACCGTAAGCTCACGCGGCAAGGGCTTCACCAACATCACCGAAGCCCTCCGCGAGGTGGTTTCCTCGAGCGGCGTCCAGACCGGCCTTTGTACCGTGTTCGTACAACACACGTCGGCCAGCCTGGTGATCCAAGAGAACGCCGACCCGGCGGTATTGCGCGATCTGGAACGCTGGCTCAGCGACCTCGCCCCCGAATCCCGGCGTTGGGAGCACGATGACGAAGGGCCGGACGATATGCCCGCACACGCACGCTCCGCGCTGACGAAGACGAGTGAGGTGATCCCCATCACCGACGGGCGCTTGGCGCTCGGTACGTGGCAGGGTGTTTACCTGTGGGAGCACCGCGCGCGCCCGCACCAGCGGCGCATCGTCGTACACGTCAGCGGCGACTAACCATCCGCGTCTTGCGTGAATGTTTCTGGCGGTGCGGGTCGCTGCTAACAATCGCGCGCAGAACCACGCTGGGCGTCCCGGGCGGCGAGGAGGGGGCGCACCACACCGCGCGAACAGCACATCGTCTCGCAGCGCTCGCGTGTGTCAATGTGAGCCTGCTGCAGCTCGCAGGATACCCCGCTGCGCGTTCACCCAGGTCATGTGATCACCCTACGCAGAGTGTGCCCCAGGCTGCGAGCAGCCGTAGAGTGCTGAGCTCTTTGGTTTAGGTTCGGCTTTTCTTGGGTTTCCGCGGGCTCGCGCACAATCTTGGGGTCGGGGCCTTTTTGTTCACAGACAGCACCCGGGAGGGCAGCTACCATAGTCGTGGATTCATGGGCAAAGAGCCATCAACGGCGTCCCCGTCCTTGCCGCGCATCGGGGAGCTCATCGCGGGCAAGTACACGATCGATCGGATCCTGGCAACGGGTGGCATGGGCGTCGTCGTGGCCGCGAAGCACATCCGTCTGGATCAGCGGGTCGCGATCAAGTTCTTGCTGCCCGAAATGCTCGACCGCGAAGAACTGGTGGCTCGCTTTTTGCGCGAGGCGCAAGCGACGGTGGGGCTTCACGGCGAACATGCGGTGCGCGTCTACGATGTCGGCACCCTCGAAACTGGCTCGCCCTACCTGGTCATGGAACTGTTGCGCGGCAACGACCTCGACGAGGAACTCGAGGTGCGCGGCCCCCTCGATGTTGACGAAGCGGTGGACTATACCCTGCAAGCCTGCGAGGCGATCGCCGAGGCCCACCGCGTCGGCATCGTGCATCGCGACATCAAGCCGTCGAACCTGTTCCTGGCGCGCCGCCCCGACGGCTCCCGCATCGTGAAGGTCGTCGACTTCGGCATTTCGAAGTTGCTCGCCGACGAAGCTCAACGGGGCATGAACAACAAGCTGACGACCACGACGGCCATGCTCGGCTCGCCCCAGTACATGTCACCCGAGCAGGTGCGCAGCGCCCGCGACGTGGACGGTCGTACCGACATTTGGTCGCTCGGCTGCGTTCTGTACGAGATGTTGGCAAACGTCCCGCCCTTCTCGGCTGAAACCGTGAGCGCCGTGAGCGCGATGATCGTCGCGGACAAGCCTGCGCCGCTCAAGACATTGCGGGGCGATGCCCCCGCCGAACTGTGCAAGGTCATCATGCGCTGCCTCGAGAAAAATCGGGAGCGACGCTATCGCACGGTGGCTGCGTTGGCCGAGGCGTTGGCGCCGTTCGCAAGTCCCCGCTCGCAAGCCTCGGCCGATCGGGTGCTGCGCATCTCGCAGGCCCCGCGTTACGAGTCCTCGTACCCGCCGGCGAGCTCGTCGAGGGCGACGCACGACGCCGACACCGTGGCCCCTGGACGGGTCAGGTCCGACTCGACGACGGTTTCGGAGGCCTCGCCCGGCGTGCCGCGGGTTCGCCCCTACCAAGAAACCCTCTCCGCTACCTCCGCGGCATCGCACGAGGAGCGCACGTACACCCGCCGCAACGGGGTCTTGGTGGGCGTGGCGGCGCTGTCGGCGGGCCTGTTCGTGTGGGCGATGTTAGGGCCACCGCCGCCCGAACCGGCGCCAACCGAACTCGGCCGACCCGTCAGGGCCGCGGGAGAGCTCGATGCCGGCGGTCGCGTCTCGCGTCCGGCCGCTCCTGCCCCCCACCGCACGACTTTGGATGTTCGGAGTGCGGTCGCGCCCAGCGCAGAGCCAGCGTCCGCGGCTGACGCTCAGCCGCCTGTAGCTCCGCCGGAAGCGGCGCCTGCGGCGGCCCCCAGGCCAAGCGGTATCGCGCGAAAAGTTCTGAAAAAAAAACCCCATCGCGCTAAGCCTACTGCTCGTGGCAGTCAGGACGGATCACTGGATGCAAGCAACTCCGCGGAGCCTCTGGCTGTCCCTCCGCCCCCCGCGGTTCCCGAGCCTGACGAAGGCCCGCTTTCGAGTCGGAAGTAAGCTGCGGTACTTCCGCGCCGCGCTGCTCACGAGCGCCGGGTTGCTCGCTAGCCTCCCGGCCCTGGCGCAGACGGACAACGAGCGCACGCTGGCCGAAGCGCTGTTCCGTCAGGGACGCGAGTTGATGAATGAGGGCAACTACGACGCGGCCTGCCCCAAGTTCGCTGAGAGTCATCGCCTGGATCCGGGGGGCGGCACGCTCCTGAACCTGGCCGTGTGTCACGAAGGACAGGGGAAGCTGGCGACGGCGTGGGCGGAGTTTCAAGAAGCGTTGGCGCTGGCGCGCGCCGACGGTCGCGAAGACCGCACCTCGCTCGCCGAGCAACGCATCGCGGCGATCGAGCCGCAGCTCGCGCGGCTCACGGTCACACTGCCCTCACACGCTCCCGAGGACACCGTAGTTTCCGTCAACGGCACGCCGCTGGGGCAGGCGGCTTGGGGGTCTCCCATGCCGGTGGATGCCGGTACCGTGAGCGTCGAAGCCAGTGCTCCGGGGCGCCGCAAGTTCACCAAGAGCATCGAAGTCAGCGATGCCGAGAACGTCGTCGTCGAGGTCCCCGAACTCGCGGAGCTCAGCGCAGCAACGAACGCCAGTGGGCCCACCGACTCGGGCAGTGCGGAGAAGGCGGGGCCCAATCACGCCGCCGCGTACGTCGTGGGAGGCTTGGGCCTCGCCGCGATCGGTGTCGGCTCGTACTTCGGAGTCCAGGCGATTCAGGATCGCAACGAAGCCGACGATTTGGGCTGCGCCGACGAGTGCCCCACCGAGGCAGCGCACCAGGCCGAGAAGAGCGCGGTGTTCAACGGCTGGTTGTCCACCGCAGGCATCGCGGCGGGCTTGGCGGCGGTGGGCGTCGCCGTCTACCTGTATGTCGACGCCGAAGCCGAGCACGCTGAACGGGGCAGCGTCGTGGTGCTGCCGAACGCCAGCGCGCGCGGTGCCGGTCTCGACGTCGTTTGGCTCTACTGACCTTGCTGCTTCCAGTAGCGATCGAGCATCGCTGCCGTGTCCGGACACAGCTTCCCTGCGCGCGCCAACGCTGCGAGCTCAGGCCCAGGAAGCCAGCCTGACCACTGCCATTCGGACGCGTCGTGTCGGGGTGACGCCTGGGTGGTGAGCTCGAACACGAAGAGCTCGTGAATCGTCCCGGGTTCGCGGTACTCGAGCTCGAACAGCGGCGTCAGCGATCCAGAAAGACCAGTCTCTTCCTCGAGCTCACGGGCCACAGCGGCTTCCGGGACTTCACCGGGTTCGAAGCTGCCGCCGGCGCCCACGCCATACAAGTTGGGGTACTGGCGCTTGCTGGCGAGGCGCTGGTGCACGAAATAGTCGCCGTTTTCGCGACGAATAATCGCGATTGCGATCCGGCGACGGGGTTCGGATGGCGCGGGCATGGCTTGATTTGCACCAGAACCCAAAGCGCGTAAAGTCCGCGCCACATGTTGGACCTGCGTATCGCCACCCCGCCTGCTTGGCTGGACGTCGTCCTCGGCGATTTCGATGCCTTTTTGCTGGATCACGCCGCGTGTGAGCGCAAGGCCTCGGCGACGGGAATGTCCTTCGTGGTCCGCTATCCCGACCGCCATGCCTTGCTCGAGCCGCTGATCGAGTTCGCGCGCGAGGAACTCGAACATTTTCACCGCGTCTTCCGCGTCATCGCCGCCCGCGGCCTCACGCTGCAGCCGGACTACAAGGACGAGTACGTGAACCAGCTGCTGAAGCAGGTGCGCAGCAGCGGGGGCGACACTCTGTTGCTCGACCGCTTGCTCGTGGCGGGTATCGTCGAAGCCCGTGGTTGCGAGCGCCTGCGCATGGTCGCGTCTGCCGAGCTCGAGCCCGAGCTCGCCGAGCTGTACGACGATCTGGGTCGTGCCGAGGCGCGTCACCACGCGCTGTTCTTCCGTCTTGCACGCCGAGTCGCTCCCGAGCGAGAAGTGCAAGAGCGCGCCGACCAGTTGCTCGACTACGAGGCGCGCGTGGTCGCAGAGCTCCCGCTTCGCGCCGCGGTTCACTGAACGGCGGCGGCGTGGCAGCGGGCGCGATCGTCGACAAGTACCTGGCCCGTTACGCCGTCCCCGAGGCACGGCTGCCCTTGGCCTTGCCTCGGACCTACGAGCGCGTGCTGGTCGTCCCCGCGCTCGCCGAGGACGCGGGCTTCGTAGCCAGAGTCCGACACGCGTTTAGCCAGGGCCCACCTGCCGGTCGGGGACTTTTACTGCTCGTCGTCAACGCGACGCCGGAGACTTCAGCCGTCATGCTTGCCAGAAATCGCAAGCTCGTGTTGGAGCTCGAGGCGCGGGCGCGAACTCGTGAGCTCTTGCACTTAGAGCCTCCGATCGTCTGGCTCGACCTCGGCGAGTGCGACGCCGTCGTCGTGGATCGCTCGAGTCCGGGCCATCAGCTGCCAGCGGGGCAGGGTGTGGGGCTGGCGCGCAAGTTGGGCGCCGACCTGGCGCTCGGCTTCAAGGCTCGGGATCTGATACGTGCCGCAGGCTTCGGATCGACCGACGCCGATGCCAGCTTGCCCGCCGACTACTTCGACGCCGGCGAGCAGGCCGTGGCGGGTGCCGCGGCGGGCATCTTCCCATTCGCGCACACGCCGAGCTCGGATCCGCTGCTCGATCGTGCGACGTGCGCCTACGAGCTGTCGCTGCGCTACTACGTGCTCGGGCTCTCGCACGCGGGTTCGAGCTACGCCTACCATAGCCTCGGCAGCACCCTGTACGTCGGGTTCGACGCGTACGCCCGCGTCCGGGGTTTTCCCCGGAGACAGGCGGGCGAGGACTTCTATCTGCTCGACAAGTTGGCGAAGCTCGGTGCCGTGCAGCGTCTCACGGCACCGCTGGTCCAGATCGAGGCTCGGCTTTCGACGCGCGTCCCGTTCGGGACTGGCCCCGGTGTGCAACGCCTGCTCGACGCCAGCGCCGGTCCGGAGGCGCTCTCGCTGTACGCCCCCCGCACGTTCGCCGTCCTGGGCGAAGTGCTCGCGTCTTTCTCGGAGTTTGCGCAGTCGCGCGACCCCGAGCGCTGGCGCCGGCGCTTGAACGGGCTGCCGGAAGCTCGAACGGTGCTGGGTTACCTCGACGCGCTCGACATCGACGCCGTGTTGCGGGATGCCCTGCGCCAGGCGAAAAGCGCCCAACACCTCTCGCGCCGGCTGCGCATCTGGTTCGACGCGCTTCGAACGCTGCGCTTGATCCACGTGCTGCGCGATCACTGCCATCCATCACTGCCGTGGCGTCGAGCGCTGGCAGACGCGCCGTTCTCGAGCCTCCATGCGCAAAGCTTGGACCGCGCCGTCACGGAACTTCGACGGCGTGAACTCTGCCTCGCGTCGTTCGTCGGTGTGTGCGGAAGCACCTAGACCTGAACGATTGCCAACTCGGTGGAAGTTTCGTGGTGCGGCAAAAAACGCGGGGCCGCTGCACAATGGGGCTTGGCGCAGCCCGAGAGAGCGTGTTTCACTCAGCCCCCCTCGTCACGGCCGAAATCACACGGAAATGAAGCGACAAGCTCAGTTCTATACCCTCCCGCGTGCCGTCCAACACAGGTTCGTCGAGTCGACTCGCGGTGTGGGCGCGCCGGCGCCGATGCTCGTCAAGTTGTTTCGCAGTCGCGCCCATTGGTCGTGGGGCGCAGCGTGCGTTCTGGCGCTCGTGGCGTGGGTCTCGTTTTCGCTCTTGGGCTACGGCCAGCTCGACAGCTCGCTCGCAATCGCACCCGCTGGAGTGCTCGTGGTGCACGTTGCGTTCGCCGCTTTCGTCGTCTTCTGCGCGCTGAAGGCGCAGTCGAAGGCGTGGACCAACAGGCGCACGCCTTTCGCCACCGGCACGTTCTTGTTCCCTTCGGGAGTCATCGTGTCCCGGCTCTCGAAGCTGACCATCTTCCCCATCGAGGACGTGCAGGACGTGCGCGTCAGCGGGGCGGCGGTCGACGTGGTGTTCGCCGGGCAGACGTTTTCTTTCGTAGCGGCCGATGCAGCGCGAGCGATCGAGGTCCCCGCGCTGGTCCAGGAAGCGCGCACGAAGCATCGAGACGCGAAGGCGACGAACGATATCCGGCAGCTCCTGCTCCTCGATCCATTGCAAGACAGCGGCGTGCCCAATCCGCTGGCGCCCAGCGAGCCGCTGGCGCCACCGGTGCTGCTGGCGCCGTGGGCGACGGTGCTCGCGGTGCTCGCCGGCGGCGCTATTTTGGGCTGGGCGGTGTTCTGGATGCGCAACACCTGGAGCGCCAAGGCGCTGTACGCGGCCGCCGTCGCTTCCGACACTACCGCGGCGTATCGAGCCTACCTGGAGCGTGGCGGCAAGCGCCCCGAGGTCGAAGCCATCTTGCTGCCGCGCGCCGAGCTCCGCGAAGCCCAGGCCAAGAACAGCGTGGAAGCCATCGAGGCCTACATCAAGCGTCACGCCAAGACGCGGATCGGGCCGGAGATCACCGCGGCGCATCGCAGCGCTTTGCTCGCCGAGCTCGAGAAAGCCAAGAAGGTCGGCACCCTGACCGCGCTGAACCAGCTCGAGAAGAAGCACGCGGGCTATCCGCTGATTCAGCAAGAGCTCGCCGCCGCTAAGCAAGCCATTTTCGACCGCGTGCTCGCCAACTTCAAGAACGAGGCCGGTAAGGGGACGGACGTCGTGCCGTTCGTGGCGCGCCTCGTGCATTTCGCGCGTCTCAACGGGGCCCAGCTCGATGGGCAGAAGGTCGAGATCCGCTTCCAGCCGAAGTACACTCAGAACTACGAGCACATCGAGGACATCGTGCAGAAGAGCCCGTACTACACCGGTGTGCCTCTGCTCCCCGGTCAGTACTTCAAGGGCAAGTACCCGTTGGAACGCGAAGCGCGCGTCGGCAAGCGGCTCAAGGAGCGCCTGCAGCGCGCCTTTCCTTCGGACATCTTGCGGTTCGAGCTGGGTAAGCAGGTGGGCGAAGACGAAGGCGAGCCGCCGCAGGTGAGCGTGCCCACGCTGCTCGTCGAACACAGCGTGACGTTTTCAGGCGGGTTCGTCGGCTTGAGGAAGCAGGGCATGTACATGGGCATGACCCTCGCGTATCGCGCGACCTTCCTGCTGCCGAAAGACAAGGGCGAATACGTCCAGTATCGGATCCGTTTGTGGCGCGCGCCCAAGCAGGAGCTGATCGACGAAGCCAAGACCCCAGAAGAGCTCTACCAGGCGCTGGCCACCGACGCCTACGACACCTTCGCGACCGAGTACCTGGAGCACTGGTTCAAAAAGCCGTAAGGCCCGTGCGCGCAGCCTCCGCCGCGGTACTGTCGACGGATTGGCACGGGTGTCGAGCGGAGTTCACGCGTGCCGGCGCGCGTGACCCCAGGATTTTAGCGGAGTTTTGCGCGGCATGGCGGTTGCAGTTCGCGCTCGCCGATGACCCGACCGTGGCTCACGCTGGTGCTGCTCCTGTGCTCGTGCTGTCTGCCCGTGCCCGCCTTTGGCCTGGCCGCCCTGCCGGCACCCGGAGGCAACGTCGACGCGGAGGAGGTGCGCTTGATCGTGACGGCTCATGGCGCGCGTTCCACGCTGTGGGTCGAGTGGGTACTACGCGTCAGCGGCGATCGTTTCCTGGTCCTGGCACCGCTCGACTCCGGGGGCACCCTGGATCTGGCCGACCCCGCCTGGTTCGCCGCTGTCGAGCACGCGACCGCACCTCGCGTGTTGCCGCCGCCCGGCGTCGACCTGGAAGCGTGTGAAGCCAGCGCTGGCGTTCACGATACGACGAGCTTGGCCCGCGGCGAGCGCGGCTTTCCTCGCGCCGTGACCACGCTCACGGATCCAGCCGCGCTGGCGGCTTTTCTGGATGCCGAAGGCTGGAACGAGGGGGAGGCGGTGTCGTTCGCCGATTTCGGAGAGCCTGCCGCACTGGTGGCGCTCGAGTACCCGGCGCTCAGCGGAGCGCCAATGCTCGTACAACTGCGGTTCGAAGCCGCTATTCCGCCCAGCGTTTGGCTCGAACGCTCGAGGCCGCTGGCCCGTCAGCGGGCGCTGCCGGCGACCCTGATGGTGCTCGCGCCGACCCCAGTGCTCCTGGACGCGGACTCAGTCTCTTCCGACGACGTGCCGACGAGCTGGCGCGCAGCACACGGCGAGAGCGACTACCCTGCAGCGCGCACACGCTTCTTGGAGGACAACCCCGGCGCATGGGTCACCGAGGTGGTCGGAGCAACCCACCTGTTCGAGCCGTACTACCCCGACGCGCAGGCGAGCGTGCCCGCGGTCGTCACCGACTTCTACGACCGCGTGGTCGAGCGAGGCTACACCTGCCCGGACTGGTCGGAGTGGCTCGACGCCGCGCGCGACCGCGACGCTGTCGCGCCCATGGCCTGCGGTTCCGGAGAGCTCGCCAGTCTGGAGCCAGCTGCTTGCCCTGGTGAGCCGGGCACGGGCAGCGAGCTCGCGTGCGAGGGCGTCGTCGATCTCTCACTGGCCCTTTCGGGCGCGCGCTTGAACGAGCTGGTGCTGACCCGCCAGGTGGGGCGTTTGCCGGCATCGGGCCGGCTGGTCCCGGCAGCCGCTGCGCCGAGCCACACGGCGAAGCTGTACGCGGATGACCTCACCGAGAGCGTCTGCGAAGTGGGCGGTGCCGGCGGAGACGCGAGCGGCGGCGCCGGAGCAAGCGGCTCTGGGGGCGCAGGCGGGAGCGCAGGCGGCGCTGCCGGATCCGGCGGAGCGAACGTGGGCGGTGGTGGGTTCTGGATGAACCCGACGTCAGGCACGGGCGCGAGTGGCGGCCCTTGGGCTTACGGCGGCAGCCGCGCTTATGGCGGCAGCGACGCCTCCGGCGGCAGCGCCTACGACGACTACTACCACGACCATGTCAGCGTGCACGTGCAAGCGGAGTCGTGTGACTGCGGGGGGTCGTCCGACGACGAAGCCTGCTCCGGCGATAGTTCGTCGGACACGGGCGACAGCAGTTGCTCGGGCGACAGCTCGAGCGACAGCGGTGCTGGCGACGAGAGCTGCTCGAGCGACGGCTCGGAAGGGTCCGGCGACAGCTGTTCGGGCGATAGCGGTGCCGATGTCGAGGGTGACACCTGCTCGGGGGCCAGTGAGGGCGGCGACGCCACGTGTGCAGGCGGCAGCGGCGATTGCGCCGTAGGACGTGTCGGATTCCCGCGGCCGCGGCTCAGTGTCGTGACCCTGTTTCTCGCTGCTGGGGTGCTCCCCTGGCGTCGGCGGCAACGGCGCAAGCGTTAGAGCGTCGCATTCGGTTCGGCCGGGCACTCAATCTGAAATGGGCTCGCGCGCTGCGGGTTTATGATAAACCCGAGGTTCTCGAGGCGCGGTCTAAATGCGGGTTCAACCTCACAGTTTCCGACGTCGCTGGGCGCTGCCGGTGTTGGTCCTCGGGGGCGCGGCGCTGATGGTTTTCTGGGGCCTGTACAGCCTCGACCACTGGCTGGGGCCCGCCGTCGCCGGCGGACCGCCCCGCAATCCTTTCGAGCGCTATCTGAACTTCGACGCCGAGAAGATCACGGACGCCGTGAGCTCTCTAGCGGGCATGATCGCCGCCGTTTTCGGTATCGTGATCACGGTAGTGTCCATCATCGTGCAGCTGTCTGCGGACCGCTACACGGGCGTGGCGCGCATGTTCTTGCGCGATCGGGTGAACTTGGGGGTGATGACATTCTACGTGATCGCTTGCGTGTGCGGGGTGTGGCTCAGTGTTTCGCTGCAAGATCACTACGTGCCCCGGGTGGCCTTGCTGGCGATGCTGGCAGCCACGACCGGTGGACTGGTGCTGATGGGCCCCTACTTCGGTTACGTGTTCTGGTTTCTCGAGCCGACGAACATCATCGACCGCATCCGGCACGACGCGGTGCACGCTGCCGTCTCCGGCTCTGGAACCTCGAAGCCCAGCGCGATGTCCGACTCACAGGCTCGCACGCTCGCGGCAATGGAAGAGCTGACCGACATCACGAGCAATTCGATCTCGGGCAAGGACAAGATCATCGCCAGCGGTGCCGTCGATGCTCTGAAGGATTTTGCGCTCGAGTACTTGAGAAACAAACCCAAGGCCTCGCCTGATTGGTTCCAGATCGGTCAAGCCATCGCTACGAACCCGGATTTCGTGGCGATGGACCCCGAAAGCTTACGCGACCTCGAGCAGCGCAGGACGTGGGTCGAATGGAAGGTCATGCGCCAGTACTTCGGCATCTACGGGGAAGCCCTGGGCTCCATGCGCGACATCAACTACTTGATCGCGATCGACACGCGCTACCTGGGCGAAGCAGCGGGCCAAGCCAAGGACACCGAGCTCATCACCCTCGTCTTCCGCTTCATGAACTCTTACCTGCGGGCCACGCTGAATGCGCGCGACGTGCGCACTGCGTACAACGTGTTGAACCAGTATCGCTTGCTGATCGAAGCGATGTTGCGTCAAGGCAACGGCGTGGCGGCGTTGGATGGCGTGCGCCACATGAAGTACTACGGGCACGTAAGCTTCGATATGAATCTGACGTTCGTCACCGAAACGGTCGCCTACGACATTTCGGCGCTGTGCGAGTTTGCGCACGAGCTCCAGTCCGCGCAAGAGGGGACGATGCTCGAGAACTTCCTCGAGCTCGATCGGCCGCTGCGCGTGCGGAGCCAAGAGAGCGCGCTGCTCGGGGTGCGCAAGGCACAGGTGAAATTGGCCGCCTACTATTTGCTGAAAGGCGAAGAAGCCAAGGCGCGCACGATCGCCAAGGACATGGAGGCGGAGCCGCACGATCGGCTGGCAGCGATTCGGCATTCGCTCGAGCAGGTGACCAGCAAGGATTTCTGGGAGATCATCGATCGGGGGCGGAACTTCGAATACATGCCGCCGGCGCAACGCGAGCATCTCGCGACGTTCTTTTCTTGGCATCTGCCGGCGGTGAGCGTACCGCCGCCCAAGCGGACCGCGTCGGAAGGCTGATGGGCGGAGGGCTAACAGGCGGAGCTCAGGGGCTCAGATCCAGCTCGGCGTAGCTGCGAATGACCCGGCGAGCGCCGCTGAACGCTGACTCGGGAAGCCGTGAGTCGGCGAGCGCCAGCACCGAGAGCCCGGCCGCCAGCGCCGCGCTGACGCCGGCGAGCGAGTCCTCGACCACGAGGCACGCTTCCGGCTCCGCCCCCAGCGCTTGCCGCGCGACGATGAAGATGTCCGGGGCTGGCTTCAACTGCTTGACGTCGGGGTGGTCGGAGCAAACCACCGCGTCGAAGTGGTCGAACCAGGCGTGATGCGCCGTTTTCAAGCGGAAATGTGGCGTCGACGAGCTGGTAGCCACGGCGAGCCGCACGCCGCGCGCGTGCAAGAGGCGCACGAGATCGGCCGCGCCGGGAATTTCGGTGGCTTCCGGGAACATGGCCGCGAGCAATGGTTCTTTGCGCGCCAAGTATTCTTCCGGACTGATCGGGAGCGCGAGCGCGCTGACGAGCGTGCGAGCGCTGGTCAACGCATCCCGCCCCATCAGTTGAGCCTTCACGGAATAATCGAAGACCTTACCGTAGGGGGCCACGACTTGCTCGGTGGCCCGGGTATAAAAAGGCTCGGTGTCGAGCAACACTCCGTCCAGATCGAAGATGACGTGCGTGAAACCTGTGAAATCTCCCACGCGTGCGTTCTAGCGAAAGTACCTGGGCGGGGCCAGTAGGCAGTGGGCTAGGGCCTGTCCTTGAATTGGTCCGGCCCGTGAACGTGAACGTGTGCGTGCCCGTGCCCGAGAAGTCGAGGAAAGAGCTATCCATGGCGGTCGAAGTGTGTTCACCTTGCTCAAACAGGCGCAACGTTTCGCGACCCGCTACGAAAAAACACTTCGCAACTACCAAGCCGTGGTCGCCCTCGGGTATGCTCTGCTTTGGCTGCGAATCTAGGCGTCAGCTCTCTTCGCAGCTGCGAGCCAGCTTGACCAGCATCGACACGATGCGGGTGACTCGCTCCTTGCCTGCTTGCAGGTCCTTGTCCTCGAGCAGTTTGAGCCGGTAGCAACGTCCAACAGCGCAGCTGACTCCGTCGCCGAGCCTCTCGCGGTCAAGTAATAGCGTCGCTTGTCCGGCTTGGAGTGTTTCCCGGCGCCCTCGGCGATGTTCAACACAATCGACAAGGACGCCCGGGTGAACTGATCCG
>JAICQQ010000156.1 GCA_025937785.1 Polyangiaceae bacterium | reverse complement strand
GCGGGGCGATTCCGACAATCATGAATCCTGCATGCCAAAAGGCGGAGGGACGGGCCAAAATTCGGCCTAAACTCGGAGCCCCGCGACGGCGCGTTGCGCCGGCGGGACCACACGCCGAATCGGCTCGACCCAACGGATGCCATGCCCAAAGACAGCCTGACGATCACCGACAACCGAACCAACAAAGTCTACGAAGTCCCCATCACCGACGGAACCATCCGCGGCATCGACCTACGTCAGATCCGAGTGAGCGATGACGATTTTGGTTTGATGAGCTACGACCCCGCGTTCATCAACACGGCATCCTGCCGTTCTTCGGTCACCTTCATCGATGGCGACAACGGCATCCTGCGGTACCGCGGCTACCCCATCGAACAACTCGCCGAGCAAGCCACTTACCTCGAGGTGGCCTATCTGTTGATTCACGGGGAGCTACCTACGGCCTCGCAGCTCGAGCAGTGGAACTCCGAGGTCGCGCAACACACCTTCGTGCACGAGAACGTGAAGTCGTTCATGAGCGGGTTCCGCTACGATGCGCATCCCATGGGCATGTTCGTCGGGTCCGTGGGTGCGCTCAGCACCTTCTATCCGGAAGCCAAGGACGTGCTGAACCCCGAAGTCCGCCGCTCGCACATGATCCGACTGATCGCGAAGATGCCGACCATCGCCGCGTGGAGCTACAGGCACAGCGTCGGCATGCCCTTCGTCTATCCGGATTTCGCGCTGAGCTATGCGGCCAATTTCTTGACGATGCTCAAGCGCGGGTCCTCGCCCAACTACACCCCGCCGCCCGAGGCGGTGCGCGCCTTGGACGTGCTGTTCATCCTGCACGCCGACCACGAGCAGAATTGTTCGACGAACGTCATGCGCAGCATCGGCAGCTCGCAGGCAGATCCGTACTGCGCGCTAGCGGGGGCCGCAGCCGCGCTTTACGGGCCTTTGCACGGGGGTGCCAACGAGGCGGTACTGCGCATGCTTCGCGAGATCGGCAGTCTCGCCAACGTCCCGGGGTTCATCAAAGAGGTCAAAGAAGGTACGGGTGGGCGCCTGATGGGGTTCGGCCATCGCGTCTACAAGAACTACGATCCTCGCGCCAAGGTCATCAAGAGGTTGGCCGATCAGGTGTTCGAGGTGACCGGCAAAAAGAACCCGCTGCTGCAAGTCGCGCTCGAACTCGAGAAGATCGCGCTCTCGGACGACTACTTCGTCAAGCGTAAGCTCTACCCGAACGTCGATTTCTACTCAGGCCTCATCTACGAAGCGCTCGGCATCCCCGTGGACATGTTCCCGGTGATGTTCGCGATCCCTCGTACCTCCGGCTGGCTCGCTCAATGGGAAGAGATGCTGGCCGACAAAGAACAGAAGATCGCCCGCCCGCGGCAGATCTACACGGGCTACGACGAGCGCCCCTTCGTCCCCATGAACAAGCGCTAGTCTGCAGCCAGCGTGCACGCCCCCGGGCGTGCTCGCGCCCGGCCCAGCGTGCGTGGGGCGTTGGCTCACCCCTCGCGCCAGATGCCGCCGGGAATTGGGGGATATGCGCGGGCGACCTCGACGGAGATCAGGTACGCCTGCGCCGCGCGACCGTCGATCAGCCGGATGGTGTGGCGCTGATACGACGTGGGGCAACCCTCGAATTCGTCGAGTGTCGCTAGCAAACCGCGATCGACGAAGGCGAGCTCGCCGTGCACCACGCCGCTGGCGGCCGGGACCAGCGCCGGATAATCGCCATAGCGCACCAGCGTGAACGGCGCAGCGGCGGCCGCTCCCCCGTGCTGCGCGCCGCTCAATACGTCCGCGTGCCGGAACCCGAGCTTGAGCGATCCGTACACGAACAACGCGGTGTCGTGGGCCATCACGTCGAGTACTATCTCGGATATGCCCAGCCTGCGACCGACCCAGCGCCTGTGGCCGCACTCTGCCGCGGCGGGCGTGCTCGCGGGGGCGCTGCAGCTCGCGTGTGGCCCCGCGCCGAGCCCCCCGCCTCCGCCCGGCCTTCCAGCGGCCCCGAGCACACGCGGCGTGGCGAGCGCGAACGAGGCAGGCCTCGACGACGTGCCCACGCGCCGCGAAGCCATCGTCGAAACAATCTTCGGTCAGCAGGTCAAGGACCCCTATCGCTGGCTCGAGCAAGCGGACTCACCCGAAGTCGCTGCCTGGGTGGACGCGCAGAATCGCCGGACGCGCCGGGCGCTCGACGGCCTCGGGGTGCTCCCCGCTTTGCGCCAGCGCTTGCGCGAGCTGATCGAGGTGGGCAGCGTATCCATGCCCGCGGTCAGTAAGGACGCTTCGGGCCAACTGCGCCTGTTCTACCGTCGACGCGAAGGCGCACAGAACCAACCGGTGCTGCTCTGGCGCGAGACGCCCGATGCTCTCGACCAGGTACTGCTCGACGTGAACGTGCTCGATCCGAGCGGCACCACTTCGCTGGACTACTTCGCCCCTTCCCCCACTGGAGAGCTGGTCGCCTACGGCATCAGCAAGGACGGTAGCGAGGAAAGCACGCTCTACGTACGCGACGTGCGGAGCGGCAAGGATCTCGACGATAGCATCGATCGCGCGCGTTACGCTTCGGTGTGCTGGCAGCCGGATGGTCGAGGCTTTTACTACTCGCGTTACCCAACGAAAGGTAGCGTACCCGCGGGCGAGGAACAGTATCACCGCAGGCTCTTCGAGCATCGACTGGGCAGCAATCCCAAAGACGACAAGCTGGTCTTCGGCTCCGACCGTGACCTCACCGATTACCCGATCTGCGAGCTGTCACCGAACGGGCGCTGGCTCGTAGTGACCGTGTACGTCGGCTGGAACCAGAGCGACGTGTTCCTGGCAGACACCCGCAAACACCCGCTCGTGTTTCGCGAGATTACCCAGCGCAAGCAGCACAGCTACGGCGTGATCGCGAGGAACGACGCGCTCTACATCCACACCAACGAAGGCGCCGAGCGCTACGCGCTGTACCGCGCTTCTCCGAGCGCGCCGGAACGCAAGCGCTGGAAGCTGATCTTGCCCGAACACCCGGAGGATGTGCTCGACCAGTTCAACGTGCACGGCAATCGCTTGCTCGCTGCCTATTCGAAGAGCACGATCTCGCGACTCGAACGCTTCGACCTCGAGGGCCGCTCGCTGGGACAGCTCCCGCTAGGCGCCCTCGGCAGTGTCGGCGGGATCGCGGGCGTCCACGATGTTCCTCAGGCGTTCTACGAATTCGAGTCCTTCCTGAATCCGGTCGGCATTCATCGACTCGACCTGTCGGCACCCGCAGTTCCGGCAGAGAGCACTCGGCTCATCAGCGTCCCCGTGCCCATCGATCCGAGTCAATATCGCGTGGTTCAGCAGCACGCTACGTCGAAGGACGGAACCGCGGTACCCTACACGCTCGTGCATCGACACGACGTGGACCTGAAGGCCGGCGACAACCCGACCTTGCTCTACGGCTACGGGGGCTTCAACCTGAGCCTGACGCCGGTGTTCGTTCGCACGGTGTATCCGTTCCTGGAGCAGGGCGGCGTCTACGTGCAGGCCAACTTGCGCGGTGGGGGCGAGTTCGGCGAAGCTTGGCACCGAGCCGGACAACTTGGCCAGAAGCAGAACGTGTTCGACGACTTCTACGCGGTCGCCCGCGCCCTGGTCGACACGGGGGTTACGGCTAGCCATCGTTTGGCGATTTATGGGCGCTCGAACGGCGGCCTGCTCACCGCCGCCGCCCTCACGCAGCACCCCGAAATGTACCGCGCGGTTGTCAGCGCCGTGCCGCTCACCGACATGGTGCGCTATCCGCGCTTCCTCATGGCGCAACTATGGACCCCCGAATACGGTTCGCCGGCGGAGGCCGAAGCGTTCAAATGGTTATACGCGTACTCGCCGTACCATCGCGTCGAGCCCCGGACTCGGTACCCGGCCGCCCTATTGATGACTGCCGCAAGCGACACCCGGGTCGATCCGGCGCACGCGCGAAAAATGACCGCAGCACTCCAGGCGGCGAACGCCTCGGCATACCCCATCCTGCTGAGAACCGAAGAAAAAGCCGGCCATGGCGCCGGCAAGCCCATGTCGAAGGTCGTCGACGAGCAAGCGGATCTCTACGCGTTCGTCATGTGGCAGCTCGGAATGTTGAAACCCGCGGTCGAGAGCCGTTGATCCGAACACTGGGCGTGGGCTAGAAACAGCTGGGAGCACGGCGTCGCAGCGAGCTACGTGCCCGTCGACAGCAGCGTGCCCACGAGGTGATCAAATGACGACCGCACAGGAAAAGATGGAACAAGCCAGCGCGCGTGTCTCCGCGCACGCCGACCGCCTCAAGAGCATCGGAGCCGTCTACAAGTTCGTGCTCGAGGGCGAAGGCGGGGGCACTTGGATTGCGGATTTCAAGGACACCCCGTCCATCGAAGCGAAAGACGGCGAGGCGGAGTGCACGATCAAGATGGCCGCCAGTGACTACGTGGCGATGGTCGAAGGTCGCGCCACCCCCGAGCAGCTGTTCTTCACAGGGAAGCTCAAGGTCGATGGCGACATGATGTTGGCGACCAAGCTCGGTAGCATCGCCGACTTTTTGAAGTAAGGCGTTCGCGCTTCCGGGTCCTCGGCAACACGCACGTACTTCTCTGGAGCATTCGATGAGCACACCGCGTCGCGGCAATTTCGAGATCACCTGGCCCCTGTACCAGGCCGACCCCGGCCGCCGGCTGCCCGAAGACCCCTCGACGACGCTCGATGCGTATACGCCGGAGAGCGGGCTGCTCACCGAGCTCTCGGAGCTGCCAGACGTGCCCGAGAGCACGGGCACCGAAGCCGAAGATGCGCGACGACTCCAGGAATCGGTGCCACCGCCCGCGCCAGACTGGATGCGCGCTGCGCAAACGCTGGTGAACCAGCTGAGCGCGCTGTTACGGGATCCCGAAGCGATTTCTCCGGAACAGGAGGGGGGTATCGCGCGAGCGTGGGCGGCGTGGTCGATGGGCGGAGTGAGCGAGGCGCAGCTGCTCCGAGTTGCACACCTCGTGATGCGCGCCCACAACGCGCTGGCTCAGGTGCGCCCACGCGACGCCGACGAGCTGCATGGTTCCCATGTCGCTGCAGCGCGGGTACTCCAGGCAGGGTTGCCGAGCGCCTTGCGCGCCTGCGTGCCCTTCGAAAGAACGCTGCTGGTGGTTCGACAAGTACATGCGACCCGCGACCTTTGGGCAGCCGTCGTCGATGGCTGCGCCGAACTCTTGGGCTGGACCCACTACGCAAAGATTCACGCCGCCGCTGTGATCCGCGCGGCTGTCGAGAAAGACCATCGAGCTCGCCATGTCGGGTAATGGCACGCGGGAAAAGCTCGACTCTCTCGACCTGCGCATCCTCGACTTGCTCAACGAGCGCGCCAACCTGGTGCGGCATGCCCCGAACGGCGGCGCCGCATCTGCCGACCCACTTCGAGATCTGGAAGAGCACGCCGCCGTGGTCGAGCGGCTCGAGAGCGCCCAGCACGATCGAGCAGGCGCTTTTCCGAGTCCTGCGTTGGCAGCCGTTTTCCGGGAGATCAATAGCGCCTGCACATCGCTGCGCGAGTCGATCAGCGTCGCCTACCTGGGACCACCCGGCACCTTCACACACATGGCGGCGCGCTCACATTTCGGGATGAGCGCCGACTACCGCGAAGGCAGCACCATCTCGGCCGTGTTCGACGCGGTGATGCGCCAGACGGCTCGCTACGGTGTAGTGCCGATCGAGAATTCCACGGAAGGCGGAGTTAGCTTCACGCTGGACTGCTTGCTCGAGTACGACCTGTTCGTTCGTGACGAACTCGTGTTGCAGGTGGCACAGTGTCTGGTGGGGCTGCACCACGACGTGACCCGCATCGAACGGGTCTACTCACACCCGCAAGGCCTGGCGCAATGTCGCACCTGGCTCGCCAAGCACCTACCGAGCGCGCAGCTGGTCGTGTCACCCTCCACCGGTGCAGCGGCGAAGCAGGCAGCCGAGGACGATCGAGCTGCCGCCATCGCCAGTCAGCTTTCCGCCGAGCTCTACGGGCTGCAGCTGATCAGGCAGAACGTGCAGGATCGTGTTCAGAACGCCACCCGCTTCATCGTGCTCTCGAACTCGGACGCGCCGCCCACGGGGGTCGACAAGACCAGCCTGGTCTTCTCGACCCCTCACAAGAAGGGGGCGCTCCGCGCGGTACTGGAAATCTTCGACGAGGAAGCCCTCAACCTGACTCGCATCGAATCACGACCGTTCGGAGCCCGCATGTGGGAGTACGCTTTCTTTACTGATTTCGAAGGGCACCGCGCCGATGCGCCTGTGACCAGGGCGTTAGAACGGCTGCGCGGTGTGTGTGGCCACGTGAAGGTCCTCGGCAGTTACCCTCGCTCTGCCTAGGCGCGTTCTGCCTAGCTGCAAGAACGCACGCCGGCGCGCGGAGCGAAACTCCCCAGCGCCTCCTGGGAGCGGAAATCTGCCATACTTGCGGCTACCTTGGATTCGGTGCGCCTTCGCTTCCACCTGGACTCGCGCACGACTGCGCGTCTAGGATACGGCGTCGCACGCAGCATCCCAGTCAGACCCTCTTGTGACATCTCCCCTCAATAACAAGACCGGATACGGGCTCCGCGTTGGCCGCGAAATCGTCAAGCTGGACAAACAACGCATTACCATCGGGAGGTCCGAGACCTGTGACATCGTCCTCTCCAGCGCGCTGGTCTCGCGCCAGCACGCGAGAGTGTCCGTCAGCTCGGACGGCGTTCACATCGAAGACATGGGGAGCCGCAACGGCGTCGTGGTGAACGGCACCCCCATCGAGAGGCCGACCAAGCTCGCGCACGGGGACACGATTCTGCTGGGAGAAGAGCAGCTCAAGTTGGTCCTGCTGATGCCCGAGCGCCAGAACACCATGCGGGAGGTGAGGACGGCGGACACACTCGTCGGCGATTCGAATCCGGATGCCGAGGAAGCGACTCGCCAGGGCAACTTGCTCGAGGTGCTCGGCGGCGTGGTGGACAAGCAGCTCGCCTTGGGACACGGCGCCGAGGCCGAACGTTTGCTCAGCAAGCAACTGCGCCTGACGCTCGAAGCTGCAAAGGTCGGACGCGTCAACGCGACGCTCTCGCAACAAGCGGCGCAGTACGGCATCAAACTGGCAGCGGCCACCAACAATCCGGACTGGGTGGTGTACGCCATATCCATGTACCACTACCAGGGCGAAGTGATGCCCGTGACTCTAGTCGACGAGCTGTACTCATTGCTGCGCAAGGTGCGGGGTGTCCCCATCGACGTGGTGCGCTCGTATTTGGGTGTGCTGCGCGCCCGGGAACACGGGCTTTCACCCGCCGAGCGCTTCGCGCTCAAGCGCATCGAGGGGCTCGAACACATCGTGCTGCTCTAGTGTCCTGTCTCCATAGTTCGTCCCGAAATTCACGCGGCCCGGCCTCTACGAGGCCGCGCGAATTTCGGACTCTGGCGTCCTATTGAGACTGGGCAAGCGTTGTTTGCTTTCGTGGCGAATCAAAGATTCACCACGCTAGCGAGCATTCACGAGATCCCGAGCAGCTCGATTTCGAAGACGAGCGGCGAGTTCGGCGGAATGGTCGGCGGACTGCCGCTTTTTCCGTAGGCCTTCTCGGCCGGAATCGTCAACTTCCGCTTGCCCCCCACCTTCATGCCGACGACTCCTTCGTCCCACCCCTTGATGACCTGACCCGCGCCGAGCTTGAACTCGAAAGGCTCGTTGCGATCGAGCGAGCTGTCGAACTTCTTACCGTTCAGCAGCGTGCCCGTGTAGTGGACCTTGACGGTGTCCCCCGTCTTGGCCTCGGCGCCCTTGCCCGGGGTCAGCTCTTCCTTCGACAGCTCCTTCACCGCTGGCGCCACCGGCTCTTCGACGCTCGCGCTCGGGGCCGGCTCCTCCGCGACCTTGGCGACCTTGGGCGGGGGTTCGGGCTCCGGCACCTTCTCACGACACCCAGCCAGGGAGAGCACGAAGCCCAGGCCCAGGGCGCACTGGCGCAAAGCGCGCCGGCGAGGTGCGCGCGGCCGTGAGTCACTCTGGTAAGATCCGGGGAAATTCATGCGAGGGGTGTATCGCGGCCCGTGAGAGCTGTAAAGGGTGTCCGGATTGCGGGCAGGCGACGACGAAAGTAGCCTGCGCCTCCCATGAAAAAGCTTTTCCGCTACTTCGTGCGCGGTTGCCTGGCGCTCGCCCCCCTCGCCGCCACTCTCTTCATCATCTATCAGGGCTTCAAGATCATCGACCAGTGGCTCGGCCTCCAAATCCCTGGACTGGGCTTCGTGATCACGTTCGCTTTGATCACGCTCGTGGGGTTTCTGACGTCGAACGTCGTCGGCTCCGGCATCGTCGACATGACGGAAAAGTTCATGCGCCGACTGCCTATCGTCAAGCTTTTGTACTCGTCGATCAAAGATCTGATCGGCGCATTCATGGGTCAACGCGCGACCTTCAATCACCCGGTTACCTTCTCGCTTTCACCCGAGAGCGACATCAGGGCCCTTGGTTTCATCACCCGTCACAGCCTCAGCCGCCTGGGGTTGCCTGGGCACGTCGCCGTATACCTTCCGCAGTCATACAACGTCGCCGGCAACCTCCTGCTCGTGCCCAGCGAGCGCGTCGAGGCAGTCCACGTTCCTACCTCCGAGATCGTCACCTTCCTCGTCTCCGGCGGAATTTCGGGGCTCGGCGTCGGCCACTCGCTGCCGCCGCCGCCGCCTTCGAGCATGAATCCCGGAAAAGAGCCGGGCTAACGCCGACTGCGCTCGCTCACTCGTCGGCCTCGAGCGAGCGGCTGCTCAGATTCAGCGCCCCGTCGCCCGCAGACTCGATGATCGCCTGTGCTTCTTCCGCGTCGAAGCCCAGGATACTGCTCAACTTGTCGAGGAGCGCCGTCTCCTTGGAGCTTTGGTCACCGTCAGACTGCGCCAGGAGGGCCGCGTTGGCGAGCAACAGCTCGCGATCGTCCTCTGACAGCTGGTCGAGGGGAATGTCCGCTTCGAGTGTGCGCGGCGTGCGGGCGTACTCGAGCAGCTCTGCCTCCTCGTCCTTGCTCGCGTCGAATCCACAGAGCAAGCCTTCTATCACGCCGGATTCCGGTTGCTCGAGTTTGCCATCGGCCCAAGCGACGGCGATGAGTGATTTGACGATGTTGCGTTCGGACGGGGTCATGTTGCTCATCATAGCGAAATTCCACCGCGAAGATCAGGCGCATTTCGCCCGCGCGACAACTGGGCTAAAAGCAGGAGATTACCGTGGACGAGGATGTGGAGCTTGCCAAGCGTCGGCTTGGCTCGGTGGTGGGGGGTAAGTGGTCGCTCGAGACGGTGCTAGGCGCGGGCGGTGTCGGGGCGGTCTACAAGGCGCGAAGCCCGAGCGGTGAGGAAGCCGCAGTCAAGATTCTACACGTCGAGCTGGCCCACAAGAGTGACGTGAAGGAGCGCTTTCTTCGCGAAGCCACGCTTGCCAACAAAGTCGGGCATGACGGAGCACTGCGCGTACTTGAGCAAGGGACGACCCCGGACGGCGCAGGATACTTGGTGATGGAATTATTGGAGGGTGAGACCCTCACCCAACTTCTGCGTAAGGATGGCCCGATCGGCACCAAGGAGTTGTTCGGGTATCTGGATCAGGTGCTCGACGTCTTGGTAGCGGCGCATGCCCAGGGCATCATCCATCGTGACCTGAAGCCGGACAATTTGTTCTTGACCGTGTCGGGCCAATTGAAGGTGCTCGACTTCGGGCTCGCACGCCGCCTGGTGGACATCAAAGGTTCGTTCAAGACCAAGACCGGGCTAGCGCTCGGCACGTTGCCCTACATGGCCCCCGAGCAGGCGCTCGGTCGCCGTACGGAGGTGGACGGCCGCGTCGATCTGTTTGCGCTCGGCGCCATGGCCTTCCGCGTGCTGGCCCGGCGCAAGATCCATGAAGCGGACAGCGAAGCTGAGCTGTTGATGAAAATGGCCTCGAGCCCGGCGCCACCGCTGGCCCGCCACGCGCCCAACCTGCCGCCGGCGGTGCATCAGGTGGTGGACATGGCGCTAGCGTTCAGCAGAGATGCTCGCTACCCCGACGCACTCACGATGCAGCAAGACGTCCGGGATGTCCTCGCGGGACGCCCTCCGCGCCACGCGACGCAAAGACAGACCGCGCGCGACGTCCAGACTCGCGTGGGCGTGGCGGCACCGGTTTCGTCAGGGCGCCGCGTCGCGCGTACGGAACCCCTCGACGCGCGCACACGTACCGAGCCGCTCGCGGGAGCGAGCCACGGTCCAGCGCTCGCGCCGCTGGCCTCGGTTGCGCCGACCAGCACGGCACCGCTGGGCAGCGCCACGCCCGGACAGCCGCCGCCCGCGTGGGCGCCGGGGGGCATCACGCTGTCCCCGTACTCGCAGCAGCCGATCCTCGCGCCCCCGTCGGGTGGGCTCGTGTCAGCGCAGCCCGTCTTGGTGCCGGTTCCGAGCAACGGTGAGCGGCGCGGGAGCAAGCTGCCTGTCGTGGTCCTGAGCCTCGCCGCGCTCTGCCTGATAGCCGCGGGCGCAGCCGCGCTCTTGCTGCGTGCAGCACCGAGCACGCCGGCACCAGCGCCTGCGACGCTAGGCCATGGAGCCCCCGCGGCACCAGCGCTAGCGGGCGCCGATCACGCCTCCCACCCCGTCCCTCCCGTGGCGGTCGCGCCGCAAGCCTCCGACGCAGGGCAGGCCGCGTCGCTGCCCGCCGCGAACGCGCCGCGCGCCGCCGCCAAGGTGGAGCCCGACACGGCCGAGACCCGGACAGGCGAGGCGAACGCGGCGATCGAGGCCGAGCCCGACGCGGCCGCCAGCGCCGACACGCCGCCCGCTGCTCGCAGCGGACGCGCCACCGACGCGCGCCCCAAGTCCGCCGCCACGACTCGCGCCGCCCCGCGCTTGGGACGGCCGAGGCACTGACACGCATCGCTAGAAGGTTGCGCTACGAGCCTGGGTCACCGCGCCACATCAGCGTTGGCGCGGGGATGTACACGACCACGTCGCTCCCTTCGACCACGGTGCTGAAACGTTCGAGGCTGGCACCGACACAGGGGCCCGCGCGGCACAGGCCGGTGGCGGGCGTGAACAGCGCACCGTGATTGCGACAAACGATCGCATCGAAGCGGGGGTCGAAGAAGCGACCCATGCCGAGGTCCAGATCCACGTTCCAGTGAGGACAGTTGTTGGCGTACGCCAAGAAGCGCCCCTCGTAGCACAACAAAAAACCTGCGTGCTCTCCGCCGTAGCGGTAAAACGAGAAGGCCTGCGCCTCGCCATGAGCCATACCGGCAGCGCCGGTCAGTCGCACGACGACTCCGTCAGGATCTGGAGACAAACGGATCCGCAGGCCTTTCGTTTCGATTGCTTTCGCTCAGTACCGAGCGCTGAGCTCAGTACCGATACATGGCGGCCTTGAACGGCCCGTTCACGGACACCCCGAGGTACTTGGCTTGCTTCTCCGTCAGCGTTTCGAGCTTGACGCCGAGCTTGCCCAGGTGGAGGCGTGCCACTTTCTCGTCCAGTTGCTTCGGGAGTAGGTGAACGCCCGGCGCGAACTTCTCCGTAAATAGCGCGATCTGCGCCAGCACCTGGTTCGAGAAGCTCGCGCTCATCACGAAGCTCGGGTGACCGGTCGCGCAGCCCAGGTTCACCAAGCGCCCGCGGGCGAGCACGATCAGCTTCTTGCCGTCCGGGAAGATGAAGTGATCCACCTGCGGCTTGATCGGCTCTTCTTTGATCTCCGGGTTGTTTTCGAGCCACGAGATTTGAATCTCGCTATCGAAATGGCCGATATTGCAGAGAATCGCCTCGTTCTTCATCGCCTTCATGTGCTCGGCGCGCACCACGTCGCAGCAGCCGGTGGCGGTGACGAAGATGTCGCCGATCTTGGCGGCCTCGTCCATGGTCACTACCTGGTAGCCCTCCATCGCCGCCTGCAGCGCGCAGATCGGGTCGATCTCCGTGATCAGCACCCGCGCACCCAGGCCACGCATGGACTGAGCGCAACCCTTACCCACGTCGCCGTAGCCGGCCACGACCGCGACCTTGCCGGCAAACATGACGTCGGTGGCGCGCTTGATGCCGTCGGTGAGCGACTCGCGGCAGCCATACAGGTTGTCGAACTTGCTCTTCGTGACCGAGTCGTTGACGTTGATCGCCGGGCACTTCAATTTCCCGTCGCGGTGCATCTCGTACAGCCGCAGCACGCCGGTCGTCGTCTCTTCGCTCAAGCCGCGAATCGGATCCGGCCCTTCGAAGAGGTGCGGGTGCTTTTGGTGGATCCACATCGTGAGATCACCACCGTCGTCGAGGATCATGTTGGGCCCCTTGCCGCCCGCGAATGCGTTCAGCTGCAGCTCGAGGCACTCGTCGTACTCCTCCAGGGTTTCGCCCTTCCAAGCAAACACCGGAGTGCCGGCCTTCGCGATGGCCGCCGCAGCGTGATCCTGCGTGGAGTAGATGTTGCACGAGGTCCACGTCACCTCAGCTCCGAGAGCCTGCAGCGTCTCGATCAACACGGCAGTCTGGATCGTCATGTGAAGGCAGCCGGCGATGCGCGCGCCCTTGAGCGGCTGTGCGGCCCCGAACTCTTCTCTCAGGGCCATCAGGCCCGGCATCTCGGTCTCCGCGATCTGGATCTCTTTGCGGCCCCATGCCCAGTCCTCGATGTTCGCAACTCGGTAATTTACTGCTTGGCTCATCTTGAAATTTCTCCATACATGCGCCCGAGGGCCGGAGGGCATGCCATGGCGTGCGCTTGGACGAAAGCCAAAACACACTGCCAAACACACTCGACCAACGAGCGTCGTGGGTGATTCTGCTGCGTCGACACCTGGCGAGGAGGCGTCCTCCCTACCAACTGCGCACGACCCGAGGTCGAGAGCTTCAAGCATACGGCCTCGACCCCCTACTGGCGAGCATTTCCCCGCAAGAAGTGCCCCTGGGGGCGGGGGGTCAGGCGCATTTCCCAAGCCTTGTCCCATATTTAGACTGCCAGCCGACCGAACTGCGCCCGCCGAGCCGTACCCTCGGCCTGCGCGCGACCAACAAAAGGCAGTTCCCAAACCCGGGGGTAGTTCGAGTTAGACTCGCGCCCATGGATCGGTTTCGCCGATTTGACGAAGCCTACTATCAACGGTTTTACGAAGCCCCCAAGACACGCGTCGTGAGTGCACAAGAGCACGCGTCCTTGGCCAAGTTCGTCTTTGCCTTTGCGAGTTGGAACCATATCGACATCAAGAGTGTGCTCGACATCGGCGCAGGGGTGGGCCACTGGAAGCGCTGGATCGAGAAGAACACCAAGGGCGTGAAATACACCGGGACCGAAGTCAGCCAGGTCATGTGCGAGAAACACGGTTTTCTGAATCGTGACATCGCGCGCTGGCGCGATCGAAAGAAGCACGACCTGATCGTGTGTCAGGGCGTGCTCCAATATCTCCCGGACCCGGACGTCGCGCCTGCGGTCGCCAACATCGCCGCGATGGCCGAAGGCCTCGTGTATCTCGAGATCACCACACGCGGCGACCTGCGCGAGCGCTGCGACACCGATCGCACCGATGCCGACATCCACGTGCGCAACGGGTCCTACTATCGAGGTATCTTGCAGAAGCACCTGATCAACGTCGGGGCTGGCCTCTGGTGGCCCAAGGACCAGCCGATGCCGTTCTACGAACTCGAGACGTGTGCGCTCACCAAGTAGCCCGCGAGCCAGTAGCCCGCGAGCCAGTAGCCCGACAGCCCTCACCCAAGGACCGCAATGAGCACTTCTCGGAGCTTCTTTCGCCCCCTCCTCACCGTGACGTGTCTGGTGCTTACGGCCCTGGGCCTGCGCAATACCTACGCCGACAACGCCGAAGAAAAGAAGCTGGCAGAGCAGGTCGCGTGCGGAAACGCTGCCTGCTCGACGAACCTGCTCTCCGAGGCTCGTAACCCCATCTCGCAGGTGTTCGCCTTCCAGATCCTGGACGCCAAAGGTGGCGCGGCACCGAACCGCGGCGTGGTGCAGGTCGAGTGCTCGAGGCAATACACCTTCCTTGGCGGCTACGAGTGCAAGGTCAAACCCTGACCCGCCTTACCCTCGTCGCCCTCTGCGCAGAGCCGCTCCCGTAAGCTCCGCCTCCTGCAACTGGAGGCGCGCGAGGTGATTGTCAAAGCACGAGGCAATGCACGAGGCGCGCGAGTGGGTCCCTGACCTTCAGCGCCTTCCGCGCCCGCTTGTGGGCCATGAAGCCTGTGCCGTAGTCGCGATCGGCTTCCGAAGCATTATGCGCTGGGCACCTGAGGCCAAGGTTATCAGCTGTGTCCGCACCACCTTTGGCCCAAGGCTGCTGGTGAGCGAACTGCAAGCCGCGTGTCGCGTTGCAGCGATGGCCGTCCTCGGCGACGAAACCACAGCGCCCCTCAACCTCGTTACCTCACGCCCGGAGGCGTCAGCGCGCCACTCACGGGCACGAAAATCTCAAGTCAATTCTCACCGAACACTCATTCTTTGGACATGGATTCTCCGTGCTCCCGCACCGCCACACCCTACGCCGCCCGTGACGTGCGAACAGGAACGACCTGGCATGTTCGTAAGCGACGCAAACAACCGTGACGGACGCGCGGTTGTGCGTAAATTAAAGACCTCACTCAAGATCTGCGACAGGCGGCCCAGCGTGCATCTCGCGGGCCGCGCAAGGGATCCCCCTTTGCATCCGTGCGGGGGCGCGCTGCACAGGCCACGGGGCTCGAGCGGGCGGCGCTCACGGGCCACGGGGCTTCGCGGTCGGTGCCTACGGGTCACAGGGCTCGCGCGGTCGGCGCGTACGGGCCACGGGGCTAGCGCGGCCGGCGCGTACGGGCCACGGGGCTAGCGCGGCCGGCGCGTACGGGCCACAGGGCTGCGCGGTCGGCGCGTACGGGCCACAGGGCTCGCGCGGTCGCTGCCCAGGGGCCCGCGCGGGCGGCGCCTACGGCACGCGGGGTCGCGGCTTCGAGCGCCTGCTCATTCTCGAAAGGGGTGGTGCAGGGTCAGACGCGGCGAAGCCCGCGGAGAAAGCCTGAGCACCGGGCTAGTTCAGGGTGCTGGCGGAGGGTTGCGGAAGCGCGTCCATGACGCGCTCGATTTCGGCAGCGTCGGGGGCGTGGGGGAGTTCGCGCAGGTAGTGAGCGAGATCGACGCGCGCGGCGGCCACCGCGCCGAGCTCCGCGCACAATAGGCCGCGATCGCGACGATGCTCGAGCGCTTCGGGCAAGACGTCGACGAGCCGATCGAGCGTCAGCAGCAGTCGCTGATGATCCGCCTGTCTGGCGTAGATATTCCTCAGGTTGAACAGCATGCGCGCGATCACGTGCCGGGTGGGTGTGGGCTCGAGCATGCTTTCTTCGAGCCGGAGCTTGCCGGCCGTCGCCGACGCCAGCAGCGCCTCGAGGTCGGCACGCGTGAGCGCCCGGGAAGAGAACGGGTCGACCAGCACCACGTCGTCGGCATCTTCGATGCGAACCAGAAAATGGCCAGGAAACCCCACGCCGGCGGCGCGGACGCCGGCTCGTGTCGCGACCTCGATGTAGACGACGGCGAGCGAGATGGGAATCCCGAGGCGGGTGTCGAGCACACGATTGATGAACGAGTTCTCGGGGCAGTAGTAGTCGGTCTCGTTGCCCCGGAAGCCGCAATCGTGGCGCAGGTGCGCTGCCAACGCCATTGCCTGCGCCGGCGCCCCCAGCGCGCCGACCTCTTGCCGCAGCAACGGCTCGGCAAGGGCATCTATCCGGCGCCGCTGCAGCTCGCGGTCGAGGCCTGGATAGGCATCCGCCGCGATTTCGAGGGCTCCGTCGAGCAGGCCTCGTTCGGAAGCGGCGGTGGAGCGGGCTCGGGTCACGCCGTTCAGTATAGGGACGCAGGCGTCAAACGCACGTGCTGTTAATGGTCTTTCTCGTGATGGCTGATTCGCACCGACAGCGGCGCCTCGGCTGCGTTATCTTCGAAGTGAAATACTCGATTTTTTCCGGAGCGCTTGGCAAGCAACATGGCGTGGTCGGCCTGCCTGATCAGTTCTTCTTCGCTCGGGCACGGGTCCGAATCGAACGGGTTGGTGGCAATGCCGAGGCTGGCGGAGACCACGCCGTGGGCATCCAGATCCCGTTCGTCGACCATTTCGGCCAAGATGCGGTTACCCACTTGTACCGCGGTCGCTTTGGGTGTTTCCGAGAGCGCGATCACGAACTCGTCACCGCCGAACCGCGCGACAGTGTCCACGGCCCGCACGTTGGCGGCCAGAATCGCGGCCACGCGCTTCAAGACCTGGTCGCCTTCATCGTGGCCGTAGTCATCGTTGATGCGCTTGAACCCGTCCAGGTCGACCATGATGACGCTGAGCGGACGGTGATGCCTGCGAGCGCGCGCATACTCTTCCTTCAGCCGCAGCGTCAGGTGGCGCCGGTTGAACAGGCCCGTGAGGGGATCGGTCACGGCGAGCGCTTCCACCTCACGCTTCGCGTCTTCGAGCGCCCGCGTCAAGAGCGCGCCCTTCACCGACGCTGAGATCGCTTGGCGTAACTCGCCGACCAGGATGCTGTCGTAGGACCCGTACTCGAACAAGCCGACCCCCAGCCGCTCGCCGCGAAATCCCAGCGGCTCGGCGATCACGCTACGGCCATCTAGGAAACCCAGAGGGGCCAGAGCCAGCGTATCGAAACGGCTTGGAAGTGAGGTGCGCCCGCGCTCGTTGAACACCAGCAAACCGTCCAGTTGCTCGCTGAGGCGGTTCGCCTCCGTGAACAACGCGATGACCGCGGAGCGGATGCCCAAGCGAGGCATGTGATTCGCCGCGGTCTCGGCGAGGCCCGACAGATCGGGAGCCGCCAAGAGGGCCGTCGTCGCGTCCCCCAGCACGCGCCGCGTCTCGAGCGCTTCGGCCCGCCGCTGCGCCTGCGAAATGGCGCTAAGATCGCTCGCGATCAGCAGCGCCTCTTGCAGCAAGTCGTCCAGACGCCCCCGCATGTCCGGATCGGCAGCACACGCCATCGCGTGCCGCCTCAGCGTCACCAGCACGTCCTGGCAGGCCCCTACCTCGCCTCGGCGCTGCAGTAGGGCGTTCAGGATGTCCTCGACGGCATCGAAGAGAGTCTCTGGCACCGGAGCCGATAGTTGCGACAAGAGCCCGTCGAGCAAGCGATCCTCCCAGCCAACGGGCACCAGCTCCAGCGCCCCGTGAGCCGCGCGCCTCAGATCCCGCACCACCGAATTCCAGCGAGCTCTGAGTGCCACCGAGAACTCACGCCGTTCACCGATCGAACTCCATGACGGCGTCGTGTCACGCTTACGGAGCGTGCAACCACACGAGCGACGCTGCACGAACTCGGTCTGGAAGGTCACCGAGCCAGGTTCGAGAGGTTCCCCCTTGAGGGCGGCCGCGAGCAACCGCACGGCGTAGCGCACCTGTTGAGCGATCGGCTGGCGCACGGTGGTCAACGGCGCGAGGGCATAGCGGCCGAACTCGATGTCGTCGAACCCCGCCAGTGCAATGTCGCGGGGCACGCGCAGGCCGCGAGCACGGAGCGCCTCGAATACCCCGAGCGCCATGGCGTCGTCAGCGCAGACGATGGCATCCACTTCGTCACGCCTCAGGCCGCGCTGATCGAAGAGCGTGTGCACGGCACGTGCTCCAGACTCGCGCAAGAAATCACCGCGCACCACCAAGCTCAGGTCTTCGGGGATGCCCCCCTCGCGCAAAGCCCGCGCGTAGCCCTGGTAGCGCGCGTCGGCTTCCTGGCTTGCGGCGGGGCCGGTCACGAACGCAATGCGGCGATGCCCGTGCACGGTGAGAAGGTGTTGGATCACGCTGTGCATGCCTGCTTCGTTGTCAATGAGCAGCGTGGGGATGCCTTCGAGCTCGACGCCTAGACTGATGCGCGGTAGCGGCGCGTAGCGTTCGACGAAGCTCCGCACCTCGGTGAGCGTCGAATGGTGACCGATGACGTGCGTCGCGATCAGAAGCGCGTCCACGGAGCGCGGTGACACGAGATCGTAGATGAAGCTCTTCGGGTTCGTCTCCTGGCGCCTGAGCACGCCGCCGCCTACCGCCAGGAAATCGAGCCCGTTGTCACGGGCTTCACGCTCCGCGGCGCGCAGCAACCTGCTCTGAAACTCGTCCTCGAAGGCATCCACCAACAGAGCGATGCGCTTGGGCTTGGCGCCCGGGCTTGGCCGTGAACGTCTCATGCCGACCCTAAGATCCCGACCGATGATACAGGGCGATCCCCGGGTTGGCGATCGGGCCGGTTCGCCGAACCCGGCGCCATCACGAGATTTTCGCCGCACAGGCACGAACTAGTGGACTTACGTTCAGTGTACTGCTATCTAGTTCAGTGTTGGTGCGTGGCGGCCGCGTTTGCAGCCCGCGGTCCGCCCGCGCACCGAACCTGTGCACTGTCGCCCTGCGCTTTTCCCTGGAGTTCGTACCATGAAAGCCATCCGTTACCGCGTCTCTCTGAACGAGGTCCCTGTCGACTTCTTCGCCGATCCCGACGGCGACTGGACTTACGACGATCTGCTGGCCATCTCCGGCTGGCAGGACCCCGACGGCGTCGCGATCGGGGCGCTGACCGCGCCCTTCCGCGGCCATCCCGCAGGCTCCGCAGTGGTCACGCTCAACGCCAAGGATCGCCCCTACATCGTGGTGGTCGAGTGTCCCGCCCTCACCGTACCCGCGGATATCGACCAGGGCTTCGCCAGCGTCGCTTGACTCACGCTGACTCACGCTTGATTCACGATTGCTCTCACCTTTGCTAGCGCGTGACTTTGCTAGCGCGTGACTTTGCTAGCGCGTGACTTTGCTAGCGCGTGACTTTGCTAGCGCGTGACTTTGCTAGCGCGTGACTTTGCTAGCGCGTGACTTTGCTAGCGCGTGACTTTGCTAGCGCGTGAAGAGTGCGCCCT
>JAICQQ010000352.1 GCA_025937785.1 Polyangiaceae bacterium | reverse complement strand
GCTGCCGCCGCTGGCGCTGCCGCCGCTGGCGCTGCCGCCGCTGGCGCTGCCGCCGCTGGCGCTGCCGCCGCTGGCGCTGCAGGGGCTGCGGCCTGAGCCACGGGGGCGCTGCCGGGCGCTGGCGGTGCAACGCCGCTATGGGTCGGGAACTCGGAGTCCTTGAACGCTGGCGGGATCGAGGGTTCGGCCGGTTTGACCTGGATCACAGGCTCGATCGCCAACGCCTCGACCATCAAGCCGCTGAGCGCGCCGATCGGTTCGGGAAGCTGACCGGGCACCTTGGATCGGAAGACGTAGAAGGAGCCCCCCCCCTGCTGAAACAGAGAAAAGAAGGCCTCTTTGCCCTGCTTACCAGCGGCGTTCGCGCTGACGACCTTGCCGCTCTTGATATAGATGGTGCCGGCGACGGCGTTGTTGTTGTGCACCTCGACGCCCACGTACTGGCGCCCGATGCCGACCACCTGCAGCACCTGCGCCAGGTCGAAATCGCTGAGGCGCCCTTGCATGACGCCGATGCGCTCACCGCCGCCCGCCCCCGCTTCGGTTCCGGTCCCCTGCCCCAACCCCTCGTTCACAGCGTCTCCTCCGGAAAGCCCATGCGTGCGTCGTCGATGCCCGCGGCCGCCATGCCCTCGAGCAACGCCTCTTCGCCGATGCGCAGGGCGACGTCTCTCACGTTCATGCTCGTGCTGGTATCGAAGGTCTGGCAGCCCATCTTCATGGTCGCCGCCAAGATCGTGTACACGCTCGTCCACGCAGCGCGCACCTCTTCGGTGAACGCATCGCCCAAGCCGTAGTCGAGGGTCCAGAGCAGCGCTTCGGCGACCGCGCCGTACGACTCGTCTGGGATCTTGTAGAGCTCGGTGTGACGCCGGCCGAGAGCGAGCACCACAAGCATCAGATCTTCGTCAGGGCTGACTTCGTCACGCCATTGACTGTCGGCCCAGTCGAGCGACTTGACGATGAAGGCGAGCATGCGCAATAGCTTGCGCTTCTGCGCTGCCATGTCATCCGGAAAGAGCCGGCGGTATTCCGGGCGGATCTCGAACAAACGTTTGTAGAAGAGATCCGCGGCGGTCTCCGAAATGGGAACCACCAGCTTCCAACTCTTCTGTATCAGCGCCTTGTGGACTTCTGTCAGCATCTCGCCTCGATCACTCTGCGTCAGCGTGCTGGCGAGCGCCGGCCTGCATGAGCGACGCGATCGCTTGAAACGCTTCGGTCCACGCTGCCGCCAGCTCCGGCGTCCACTCGTCAGCGGCGACTTGCTCCAGGGCCGCGAGCAAGCTCGACCCCACCCATCCGTACATTTCGTCGGTGACTCCGTAATCCGCGTGCTTGCTGCCGAGCGCCCCGAGCTCTCGGACCAGCCATGGCGCATCTTCCAGATGGTCCATGAGCTTGACCAACACATCCGTCAGCATCTTCTCTTGCTCTTGCCGCGGATTGTTCCGGAACAGCGGCTTCGCTTGCGGGTAACGCTGGAACAGGATGTCGTAAAACAGGTGAGTCAGCTGTGGTTCGCGCTCGACGACCAGGTCGAAACTCGAGCGCAAGGCGGGGACGTTCAAGCTCATGTTTCATGCCTCCTCTGGCGATATTTGGCGGGCCCCGTGATGGCCCACGAAACATTCGCTACGGTCGATACGGAGGAAACAATAACAGAAAACCTCGAGTGAGTACATTTGCCGCGCCCGTTCAGCGACAGTTAAGCATCGAATAACGACTGGAATTGGAAGCAGCAGGCAAAGGAACGCACGCCACCTACACGGTAGGCAAGCCGCTCACGCCTAGGGGTGCCAGCTCGTGAACACCTGGTCGCCAGCCGTCCAATGGGCGAGCGCGCCTACGTCGGGGACACCGACCAGCCGAAGCCCAGAAATTCCCTCGTCTCTTGGGAATAGAGCGGTTGCGGCAGGGCGCTCACCGTGACTCGCGCACCAGCATCTTCACCGTGAGTTGGTCGGCGCCGGCATCGCTGAGCCACGCGACCTTGGTGGCGTTCGCCGCCAATGCGGTGATGAGCCCGCGAGCGTTCGGGGCCACGAGGCGCGGCGGGCCGCCGCCGCCCGCGACCTCGACGAGGCCCTCGACCTGGGCGCAGTAGACCCGTTCCCAGGCCGCGAGGGGTGAACACACGACGTCCCGAGCCAGCACGCGCTCGTGCTCGAGGTCCCGCGACAGCTCGAGGACCTCGTAGCCATTCGGGTCTTGGAAGTAGAGCGCATCGCCGAAAACCGCCAGCTGCCCCGGGCTGCGGCCACGACGTTCGTTCGCGAAGCGGGCTTGTCCGCCCCGCGTCGCGATGCGGCCGACGCGCCAGCTCTGGGCCGACAGGCGCTCTACGAAGAAGACGTCGTCGCCGAGCAGGGCGATCGCATCGAGCGCGCCCGGCGCCCGATAGAGCACCTCGGGACCATCGGCCGCGAGCGTCTGGATGCTGGACTTGTCGGCGTCCTTGTCGATCCATGCGAGCCGCTCGTGCGAGGCGGCGAGCCGTTGCGGCTGGCGCGGCACGGCCCCGAGCTCGCGCGCATCGCCACCGCCCTTCGGCGCCTCGAGGAGCTTGCCCTTCGACCAGTAGACGATCCCCTGGCTGGTCATGGTCGCGACGGCTCCGAGCTCGCGCGGGAAGGTCTCGGTGGTTTTGCCCACGACGATGCGGTGCACGGCCGTGCTCGTGAACACGTACACTGCGTCGTCGTCCATGCCGATCGAGGCCTGATAGGCCGAAACCGGTAGAAACAGGAGCGCCTGAGGGCCCGTGGCCGGCTTCGGTGGCGACGCAGCGCGCGCGGAAGCAGTCGCCGACGCGGTCGCCGTCGCGGAAGGGGCAGGCTCGCGCGAACGGCAGCTTCCCGTGAACGCGAGCAGCGCCACGAGCCACGCCAACGAGTGTGGGGTTACCACCGCGTGGGCTTGGGATTGCGCTCGTCGAAGTCGCGCTGGTGCCAGTAGGGATACATCGGGGTGCGCTGGCTCACCGCGTCCAGGCGAGCGACTTGCTCGGTCGTGAGGTTCCAACCGACGGCGCTCAGGTTCTGGCGCAGCTGGTTCTCGTCGCGCGCGCCGATCACGACGTTGGCGACCGAGGGCCGCTGGAGCAGCCAGTTGAGCGCCACGGCCGTGATAGTTTTGTCGGTTTCTTCGGCGATCGCGGCGAGCACGTCGACCACGTCGTAGAGCAACTCGTCGTCGACCTCGGGTCCGCCGCTCGCGCCCCCCGCCGAGATCCGGCCCGCTTGCATGGGTTCACCGCGCCGGATTTTTCCCGTGAGCCGGCCCCAGCCGAGTGGACTCCAGACCATGGTGCCGAGGCCTTGGTCGAGCGCCAGCGGCATCAGCTCCCACTCGTAATCACGACCGATCAGCGAATAGTACCCCTGATAGGAGACGTAGCGAGCGAGCCCCAGGCGCTCGGAGGCGGCGAGCGCCTTCATCACGTGCCACCCCGAAAAATTGGAGCAACCGAGGTAGCGCACCTTGCCCTGGCGTACGAAATCGTCGAGCGTCGACAGCGTCTCTTCTACGGGGGTCAGCGCGTCGAAGCCGTGCATGAAGTAGACGTCGACGTAGTCGGTTCCGAGTCGCTTCAGGCTCGCCTCCAGGGCGCGCGTGAGGTGGAAGCGCGACGAGCCCTTGTCGTTGGGACCACTTCCCATGCTGAAGCTCCCCTTGGTAGACAGCAGCACCTCGGAGCGGCGTCCGCGGATGGCCTCGCCCAACACCGATTCCGCCGCACCGGTCGAGTACACGTCAGCGGTATCGAAGAAGTTCACGCCAGCCTCGAGGCAAATGTCGACGAGCTTTTTCGCTTGCTCGACATCGGTGGCGCCCCACTTCCCGAAAAAGTCGCCCTTACCCGCGAAGGTTGCCGTGCCGAGGCTGAGCACGGGCACTTTGAGCCCAGAGCGTCCCAAGATCCGGTGTTCCATGCCCCCGACTATTGGGCAAAGCTCCAAGGAAGGGAAGCCCTCGTCGCTCGGCGCTACCGTTCAGTCCGCGACCGCGATCGTCCAGATCTGCTCGTGGCCGTCGGATTCTACTTGTTGTTCGACGGCCGCGGCAGCCTCGGTCGAGCCTCCGGCCACGCCGAGCACCAGCCCGCTCTTCTTGTTGATGACGCGGTACGCGCCCTGACCGATGTCGACCAAGCGCCACACCTGGTGATCGCCGCCATTGTCGTCCCACAGGTGCAGGTGGGTACCCGGCTCCGTGGATTCATCCGGCACGTCGATGATCTTGTCGCCGGCAGCGTTGGTGAGGCGGAAGTAGCCTTCGCCGTCGTAGTTCAGGCGCCAGACAGCGCCGCTCTCCGCTGCCGCGTCGTTCTGCACGATATCGGAGCTGTTCTCTGTGGGCGACCCGTCGACCGAGAGCAGCATGCCGCTCTTCTGATTGACGAAGGTGAAGCTGTCGACGCTCCCCAATAGCGTGCCCGTGGCGGCGTCGATCCGGACGTTGTTCGACCAGCTCATGCTCATCGTGGTGCTGGTGGGGAATGTGATCGGCTGCCACACGTAGCTCGAATCGTTCACCCGCCCACCCCAAGCGCCCGCCCAGCGATCGCCCAGATACAGGTATTCGGTGCCCGCGCTGCCCTCGACTGGCAGCACGTAGGTCGACTGCGAGTAGAAGGTGTTGCCGTCGGCCACGTTCTGCATGTTGGACCAGCCGCCCACCAGCGACGTGCTCGTCGCGTACTGGGCCTGGTTCGGATCCCAACCGGTCGCCCCCGACGTCAGCAAGAAGTAGACGCCATTGCGCTTGAACAAGGCTGGCGCCTCGCGATGCCCGCCCTCGAACAAGAGCGCGGCGCGGTCCTCGATCGACAGGTAATCGTCCGACAACGAGTACAGGTGCAGGTCGTAGTTTTCGTTGGAGGACGACAGGAAGTACCCCTTGCCGTCATCGTCCACGAACAGTGTGCAGTCGCGCGACATGTAGCCGGGCTTGCCGTGATCCATCACGCCCGAGTCCTGAAACGGGCGAAAGCTGCCGTGGTAGGTGTAGTCGCCGTCGACGGTGTCCGAGCTCGCGACCGCGGCGCGGGCCTCACCGTAGTCCATGCCGTTTTCCCAGTGCATCCACATCACGTACTTGCCGGTAGCGCTGTTGTAGACGACCTTGGGGCGCTCGACGTTCGCGGGGTCGAGCCCTGGATCGGAGTTCATGGTAAGCACGTCGTGCGCGTGCTCCCAACGCCGAAGGTCGCGCGATCTGTAGGCCGAAACAGCGTAAAACGTGCCGTCGGGGTTTCGGTTCTCGCCGAACCAGTAATAGTCGTCACCGACCTTCAGGACGCCGCCACCGTGGGCCTGGATCGGGTTACCGTCGGTGTCGGCCCATTGCACGCCGTTGATCAAGGGCCAGGTCACCGGCGGCTCGCCACCGGAACCCGTGGTCGACGCCGTGGACCCCGTCGTCGAGGCAGCTCCGCCGCTCGAGGCACCGCCGCCGTCGGTCGTCGTGCCCCCGCTGCCCCCCGCACCCCCGCTGGTGACAGAGCCGGTGGCGCTGCCCGCAGTCGCGCCACCGGTGGTTCCGCTCGGCCCCGCCGTGGTCGCTGCGCCGTCCCCGCCGCTGCCCGCCGTGTTCGACGTGGTGCTGGCCCCCGAGCCCGTAGCGTTCGTAGGGCTCGTGTTCGCCGCCGCTGCGGTGGTCGACATCCCTGAGCCGCCGCTGCCCGCCGCCGACGACGTGTCGCCCGATCCGCTAGCACCTCCACCACAAGCCGCGGCAACACCGAGCACCACCAGCGCAGCGAGGGAACGTGTGCCGAGCGACGAAGAAGCGAGGGCATGCAGCATCGAAACTGTAAACTCCTGGGAACGAATCCCGCGAGTTTACCAGCGCGGCCCGTGCCCGCACCCCGCCCTTTGCGTGTGCGACGATCCACAGCCCCAAATTCGCGTCGACGAAGAATTCACCCGCGCCAGCGAAACCCCATTCGAGGCCACGCGAAGAGCGAAGTCCACGTCTACAGCACACGAACGGCTCGTATTGACATGATTTCTATTCTGCACAATAGTTGCCCCATCTGGCAATTATCACGGAGGCTCCCATGACCAATCCGCATCCCCAGTGGCCGTCAGTTTCGAGCGCGATTTTTTACGAAGACGCCGGCGCCGCCATCGATTGGCTGTGCAAAGCCTTCGG
>JAICQQ010000393.1 GCA_025937785.1 Polyangiaceae bacterium | reverse complement strand
TACAGGCAGCTCGTGGCTCGGGTCCGCGTTGTCGGACCCCGCGTCCAACGTCCCTCCGCAGCCAGCGAGCGCCGCGCCGGTAATCATCCAGCGCAGCGACGTCCAAACGGCGCGCCGCTCGGTGCTCATGCTGCAAGTCTCACGGCCTGGTTCGATCGTCACTTCGAGGCTCCGGCAGAAGCACGCTGTGCGGGTAGCTAGACGCGAAGTCGCGAGCGGCCTGCCCGGCTTGCTTCGAAAGGCCAGCTCCCGCTAGCGCCCTGACACGCAACGCCTCACGCTCCTCGCCCAGCTGACTCTTCGGAAACGAGCGCGCGTGCTTCTCGATGCCGTGCAGGGCCGCACGGAAGTCGCCCACCACCACGGCTCGTCGCGCCCGGTCCAAGAGGGCGAGCTCCTCCGACGACGTGCCCCTGTCCTTGGCGCTGCTGGGTCGACGAATGCTCTGGGAGCCAACCTGTGCCGGCCCCGCCTGGTCCGCGCTGGCCGGCCGCGGGATTGGCAATCCCGCCTGTCCGCTGTGGGGGGCGGGGGTGGTTCGGGGCGCAGCCCGCTCGACTGTCGGGCCCTTGCCCGCGCTCGCTGAGCCGGGCGCGCCTCCGTCGCGTGATCCTACGGGTTCGAAGGCGACCCACGCCGCATAGGCCGACGTCGCACCCAAGAGACTGAGCGCGGCCAAAGTTCCCCGCTTCCACCACGCGACGACGGGGGCGCGGGCACGGAGCAACTCGGACGACTGTCGAGCCTGCCAGAGCACGCTGCGCGCCCGGACGACAGCACGCCGTCGTTCCGGCTCAGGTCGCGGTAAGATTTCGCGCTCAGCGAACACCATCGCGCGCGCCTTGGCAGACAACGGAGGCAGGGAACCAGGGGTCATCGTGAGTCTTCCTGCAGCACATTGACCGCGCGCTCGAACTCTCTGCGCGCTTTGCGCAGGCGCGAGTACGCGGTGAACAGTGGAATGCGCAGCGTATCTGCGATGACGCGCATCGGGGTCTCGTCCAGGTCGTGCATCACGAACACCGCGCGTCGCGGAAGTGCAATGTGTTCGAGAGCGTGGAGCACCAAGCTGCGCGCTTCCGCCGCAGAGAGTACCTGGTCGGGTGCCGCGCGAGTGTCCGCCATCTCGGGGATCTCGCCGAGCACCTCGCGCGCCCGCCGGCGACGATGCCGGGAGGCCACACGAAAGGCGATCCCGAAAAGGTAAGGACGCAGGGGGCGGCGCGGATCGTAGTTCTGCCACTTGCGGCCGAGTACCAAGAAGACTTCATGAACCAAGTCCTCGACGTCACTTTCATGAATACCGAGCCGTTGCATGCTGCGAAACAGGTAGTCGAACTCGCGGTGGAACGCTTCGAAGGCATCCAGAGGTGGACTGGACTCGCCGCTTCGTTCAGTGGCGCACGGGACTGACGCCTTCGAGTCCGTGAATGCATGCACCAACACAAGCTTGATTGCCGCTTCGGGTCCCGGCTTGTCACTGAAAGAAGCAGCCACGACGTGATGGACCCAGGCGCGATGTCGTTTCTTCGAGCGCGGAAGCTCGCACCAGGCGCCGATTCGAGAAATCGGCCCCACACGCTCGGGCGCATGACAAGAACGACCGCGTGGGTGCAATCACCACCATGAGCTTGTTTCGTGGCGGCAGCCAGACCTCGTGGGTCCACGTCCTGGGCGTGACCGCGGGCTGCCTGGGAGCCGCCGGCTGCACCCCGGCGGCGGATGGGTACGGGGGGTCTCCCCTTTCCCAAAGCAGCGCGACGACCGGTACGGGTGATACAGGTGGGCCTGTGGGGACGACCGGCGCCATTGCGAGCGCCACGACCGCAGCCAGCGGCTCGAGCAGCACCGGTGGCAGCGGCACGACGACGGGCGGGGCTACGGTCGATCTGCCGGACGAGCCGACTCCCGCCCTCGCACGCCGCCTGACCCACATCGAGTACGACAACACGGTTGCGGATCTGTTGGGAGACACCACAGCGCCCGGCGGCAGCTTCGTCCCGGACATTGCCCAAAACGGCTTCACGAACACAGCGGCTGCGCTCACCGTGAGCCCGACCCTGGTGGAGCAATACATGATCGCCGCGGAAGATCTGAGCCGAGCGGCGACCGCGGATCTCGCGGGTTTGCTCGGTTGCGACGCCGTCGTCTCGGGGGAGCAAGCCTGCGTCGAGCCCTTCATCCGTGACTTCGGCAAACGTGCCTGGCGCAGGCCACTCGATGCTGCCGAGCAAGCGCGCCTTTTCGGTGTTTTCAGCGCAGCGCGGTCGGAGTTCGATCTGAGCACCTCGATTCAGCTGGTGCTGCAGGTGATGCTGCAGTCTCCGCAGTTCATTTATTTGCTCGAGCCGGGCGTACCGGGTAGCGCGCCCGGCAGCGTGGTGCCGCTCGACGCCTGGCAGCTGGCCACACGGCTTTCCTACTTCCTCTTGGGCTCTTTGCCCGACCCTGCCCTCGCCGCCGCGGCAGAGGCCGGGACCCTCACCACGCCAGAGCAATTGGCGACCGAGGCACGAAGACTGCTGAGTCTCGAGCGGGCTCGCGAACGCATCGGTCTGTTCTTCACGGAGTGGCTGTACTTGCGCAACGTCGATCGCATGCAGAAAGATCCGGCGTATTTCCCCGACTACGACCTCGGCATCGGGCCGCTGCTTCGCGAACAGCTCGAGCGCTTTGCCCAGTCAGTGATCTTGGACGAAGGAGGCAGCGCCGTGGATCTGTTGACCGCGCGCCACACGTTCATCACTCCGGAACTGGCGGCGATCTACGGATTGCCAACGCCGACGACGGCGGGTTTCACGCGCGTCGAGCTCGACCCCTCGCAGCGGTCTGGGCTCCTGACCCACGCGGGGCTGCTGGCAAGTCTGGCAAAAGCAGACCAAACCGATCCCGTACACCGGGGAAAGTTCGTGCGCGAGCGATTGCTGTGCGAAATCGTGGACCCGCCTCCGCCTGACGCGAATATCACCCCGCCCGTCATCACACCGGGATCGACCACGCGGGAACGTTTCGCGCAACACCAAGCGGTCGCGGCGTGTGCCCAGTGTCACAAGTTGATGGATCCGATTGGACTCGGGTTCGAACACTTCGATGCGCTGGGGCAGTGGCGCGACCTGGATGCAGGCCTGGCCGTGGACGCCACCGGAGAAATCCTGGGGTCCGACGTGGCCGGTCCCTTCGACGGTGCCATCGAGCTCGCGGCCAAGCTCGCTCAAAGCCGCCAGGTGATGAACTGCATCGCCGAAACCTGGTTCCGCTTCGCGTTGGGCCGCTCCGTCGGCGACGGCGACGCGGCCGGTATCCAAGCTCTGGGCGAGCGTTTCGCCAACTCCGGCTTCAACATGGAAGACCTTCTCGTAGAAGTCACCCAGTCGCGAGCGTTTCGGTTCCAGCTCGTTCCTGATCCCAACGTCACTGCCTTCCCACAGGAGGAGCCATGAGGCGCCGCTTGGATCGCCGCACGTTGCTCCGCGGCGCTGGCGGCATCGCCATCGCGCTTCCGTTTCTGGAAGCCATGACACCGCGGCAGGCTCGGGGCCAAGCCACCAGCCCTCCGCTACGCTTCGGCATCTTTTTCAGCTCGTGCGGCGTGATCGAATCCAACTGGCTCCCGACAGGCGGCGAGACCGACTTTACACTCGGCCCCTCTTTGGCTGCGCTGGAACCGTACAAGAGCGACATCGTCGTGTTGCATGGCCTCGACGCCGAAACCTCCTACATGCAGACAGCCAACGAACACGACCTGGCCATGGCGCACATGTTGACCGCCATGCGCATGCGCGGCAACCAGGTCGGGCGCGCCGGGCACATCGTCGACGGCACCGCAGGTGGGCCTTCGATCGATCAAGCCATCGCGGCTGCCATCGGTGGCGAGACCAAGCTGCGCTCTTTGGAGCTGGGTGTCGCTTCCACGATTACGGACCTGGAACCGCTGGTGATCCGCATGAGCTATGGGGGCCCCGGAGACCCCCGCACGCCCATGGATGAGCCGCAGCAGGTGTTCGCGCGCTTATTTGGTGACGGCCAGTCCTCCGAGGACGAAATCCAGAGACTGCATCGGCAGCGTCGATCGGTGTTGGATGCGGTGCTCGCAGAGTTCGACTCCGTGAATGCCACACTTGGCTACGACGATCGGCAGAAGCTCGAGCTTCATGCCACGGCCATTCGAGACATCGAAAACCAGCTGGAGCTCGGCGACACCAGCATTTGCGAGGTTCCAAGCGCACCCCCCGAGGTAACCGCCGAGGTCTTCGATTGCGTGCGTGATGAGCGCCCCGGCAAATGCCTGGCGAGCTATCCCGAAATCGGCAAGGCGCAGATGGACCTCATGGTGCTCGCCTTCGCCTGCGACTTGAGCCGTGTCGTGTCTTTGCAGTGGTCGACCGCCGAGAGCACGATCGTGCATTCCCAGTTGGACCTCAGCGGCGAGCACCACCTCATGTCACACGACATCAACACCAACTCCGGATCACTCACGCGCATCAATACGTGGTACGCGGAGCAGTTCGCCTACTTGTTGACGGAGCTGAAGAAGATCCCGGAGGGCGACGGCACGCTGCTCGACAACCTGCTCATGTTCTGGCCCAACGAGCTCTCGCAAGGAGAGATCCATAGCCGGCGCGGTCTACCGTATCTACTCGCTGGCAGCGCCGGCGGGCAACTCGCGACGGGCCGTTTCCTGCAGTACCAGCGGACCCCGCACAACCAACTGTACGCGTCGTTCCTCAACCTGTTCGGTGTGCCCGCTGATGGGTTTGGCGAAGCGGACTTTCCAGGCACCCTCGCCGGACTAGTCTGAGAGCCAACACGCAGTCAGACTGTGGGCATCCCCGAGCCC
>JAICQQ010000224.1 GCA_025937785.1 Polyangiaceae bacterium | reverse complement strand
GCCCAGATCTCCGCTAGCTGTCGAGCCTTCACTTGAGCTCAGCACAGCACGCACCCAGCGGGCCGCCGGAGGGGCTCGACGCGCCGTCATCGCCGCTGTACGATCACGGTCTCGCTGCTTTTTGCGCCGCGATCTAGTTACATCTCCGACTGTTCGTTCGACGCGGCACTGGACGAGGTCTCCAATTGTGCGGCGTGCCCACAGCTGTCGGGACCCACGGAGGGTTGCTTCTGGCCTTCCGGAATGGGCGCCTGCACGACCGGCTTCTTTGGCTATTGGTCGGCAAGCGCCGCTCGAAATGCAGGGGACTATTGGTACTATATCCCGTGGAACAACGCCGCTTCGCCGGGCCAAGGGAATGGCCTACCCTCTGCGGTGCGCTGCGTGGTCCAAGAGTGACCGCACTGCTCTCTCACCCGTGGCCGGCCGCCGCCGACACGGCGGCCCATGGTTCGCACGGAAGCGCCGCCCACGGTCTATTGGAGCGTGTTCACGCTATTCGCGCGGAGGTCGGTACAATCGAGGAAGAGCTCGGCTCGGACCGGGGCGTCGGGATCGGCGTCTGGAGGCACTTGGATCCCCTGGGCGCAGTTGAGCGAGCCGAGGCGTGCTTCGGCGAGGCCTCCCGCATTCATTTCGGCACGCTCGAGGTCGGCAAACTCGACCACGGCGCGGCAGTGCGCGGTGCGGCACTCTGCTTCGACGAGTGAGAACTGTGCCGTGGTCGCCAGCATCTCGAGACTCGAGTTGAGGGTCTTGGTCGCCGTGGGTGCCCACGCTGCGTCCACGGCGTCGGACTCGAACGCTCGCGCCTGTTGCGCGAACTTTTCCGTGAAGAATGCGCTCGGGGCATCTGCGGCGCTCGGGGCGTCTACGTCGCCTTCCTCGGGATCCTCGTCGAGGCGACCCTTCACCTCCGCGAGCTCTTGCTCCAGAGCCGCGACACGATCGTCGTCCGACCGTACCCGGACTTCATGAAGGACGCGATCTTTGGAGACGCGCTGGTCGGAAGCGTGCTCGCGCGGGCGGCCCTCCGCGTGCGTACCGCGGGCTGACGTTGCCGACTGAACGTACGTCGTTACTACGGCGGCGAGGCAACCCACGATCGATGGGATCAAGAACTTTTGCCATGACATGATCAAAGTCTCCGTCGGTGGAGCAGGGACTCCGGGCGCGGACCTCATGGCCGCGCCTCGAGTCCGCTCGCAGTCAGTCGGTGATGAAGTACCCGTTGAGGTACTTCCCAGCGGGGAGCTGAACGTGGACGTAGCCAAAATCGCCGTCCGCAGTGAGACCCGAAAAGTCCGATATTTGAGCGCCGAACACGCCCGTCGAGTATCCGGCCGTCGCCCCGCACCAGAACAAAACAGAGTTCCAAGCTCGCCTGCAAGCGCGAGCGTCCCCTCCGTTGAAGCTGCCGTGAATGTTAAGGGTGTTGATCTCGCTCAGTTCCATGTCGCTACTCGTATCGATGGGGCAAAAGACCTGTTGGGTCGAGCCAGAGTTGTTGCGAAATTGCCCCCCATACTTGCTGACGTCGTCCTCGTCGGCATACGCTTCGCAATGCGTAGATGTTCGACGGAGCAGAAAGGCGTCCGCATCGCTTGGCAATGCAAAGAATCCAAGCGAACCCACGTACGCCGCGATGCCCGCCATCAGAAACTGCTTCATGTTCATCTTCATGTTCCCTTCCAAGGTGGTCAACGCCAAGCCAGGCGTTGAGGTCATCGGAGAAGCAAGAGTCGCACCGTCGCACGCATCTTGATCGCCACGCGAATTCAGCCGCCTATTTGCCGTTCGGGGCCGGCCCCGGATCAGTGTGCGCACACCCGTTCGATGTGCGCGCACAAGGAACACGAGCCGCAAACCGAACCAGGCCGACGTGAACTCCCTGAGCGCTCGCGGCGTCACCGTGGCCGCTGCCGAGCTCGCACAACTCGGGGCTGAGTGGTTGCCCGGCCGTCGTCCGCTCGGCACTGAGCTCCGGCGCTGTCAAGGACACACGATCAGACGAGGCGAGGCTCGGTGCGTGAGCGCGTTCCTCGCGAAGCGTGTCCCCAAGAGCGATGATTGGAAAGCGGTCGAACTGCCGGGCAGAGCGTTATCCCCACCGAAGCCTCGAACGTGGTCGTGCGACGCTATCCGCACTGATGCCTTTCCGGCGTTGCGGACTACTTGCGGAATTCCGCCGTGGTCACCGGGCACAGGGCTCGTGCCGTTGCACCAGAAGGCCCAAGCGGACGCCGGGAGTGGGCCAAAGGCCATGCGGTCAGGTTCCCGGGTGGGTTATCAAGGACTTGAACCGTTAGCCAACGGATTGAGAGACTGCACGGAGCCGTGGCGGTGAGGGTGATCGCCAGTCCAGTGTTCGGCCGGCTGCAACGCAGCGACCCATCGCGTCTAGTGTGACTTGAGCCAGGTGGCGGGGGAGCGGCACGTTCTTGCACTGCCGCTCACTCACTGTGAGTGCGGTCAGAGTCAAGAGCTTTGGACGCAGGGGATCCTTGGCCTGCGCTTCTCGAACGTAGCGCTTCTCGGCGGTCACCCGTGCTTACTTCCATTGTGGTGATTTTGTGAACGGTTGCAGGAGCTGGTGGATTCCGTCATGCACGCCGCGCGAAGCGTCGAGCATGATTTAAATCACTTTGTCATGATGCGAAGTGGTGGCATCATGGTCGTGGCTGTACGAACGTCCTATGTTGCGTAGGACGGTCGCGCAAAAACACGTAGGCAAAACACTCGGGCACGCCTGAACAAGCCTGAATAGGGCGGAATTGGGCAGTGGCGTCGCGTTTGCGGTGCCAGCGGGGAGAGGGAAATGCCAGTCAACATCATTTCTGGAATTGACGTGAGTGTGGCGGGCGGGCCGAAGCTCAAAATCGGGCAATCCATCCCGGTCGAGGCCTATGACTACGTCGACATCGCGGTGGTCGATGGTGCGGCGGATCAGGTGGTCGAGATACAGCCCAGCACTGGTTCGGGCCAAGTGCAGTTTCTGCTCGTCAGCGCGAGTCAGTACGCGCCCGCATTGAGCTACAAGGTGAACGCAGCTGCCAATCCGCCCAACGATTTGGACCGCCCACTGCTATTGGCGGGTTCGGGTGCGATTGGGCTGTTGGGTGCTGCTCCCGAGAGCCTCGTGTTTTCGAACGCGACGGGCGCGGACATCAACGTCCAGATCATCGTCGGCCGAGACGCGACGCCCTAGGCCTCGCTGTAGGCGCCGATCCGTAGGAAGGAAGTTCAACCCCAGGAAGGAAGCTCACGTGCCTGTTTCTCCAACTTTTCCAGGTGTTTACATCGAAGAAGTGCCGAGCGGGGTACGGCCGATCACCGGGGTCGCGACATCGATCGCAGCGTTCGTGGACACTTTTCGCCGCGGACCGCTCGATACGCCGATCCGCATCTTCAACTTGGGCGACTTCCAGCGCGAGTTTGGTGGGCTCGAAGCGACCAGCGAAGCGAGCTACGGCATCCAACAGTTCTTTCTCAATGGTGGCGCCGAAGCCTATGTGATCCGAACCGGAAGGGGCACGATTGATGCTTCGGAGGCGGTGCTGAGGAGCGGCGTGACCGATCTGTTGCAGGTGACAGCAGGCCGCCGTGTTCGCGGTGAGTCGCTGGAAGATCCGGGCAGTTGGGGTGACTCGCTGCGGGTCGAGGTCGACCACGCCACCGTGCCGCCGAGCGAGCTCGTCGACCCGAACGGGGAGCAAGATGCTGCTGAGCACTTCAATTTGACGATCAGTGAGATCGCGATTCGGGACGGCCGCATGGTGGTGATCACCACCGAGAAGTTTCTCAATCTCACCCTGCGGGAAGGGACGCGTAACAACGCGATCGACGTCGTCAACGAGGGTTCCAGGCTCGTGCAACTCGCTCCGTTGTTCGCGTCGTTGGCCATCGTTCCGGAACGACCCGACGCGGCAGGCACCCAAGGCGCGGCCCTGTCTGCTGCAATCCCCGCCGACGGTAGCACCTTCGACGTCGTGCTCGACCCCGGCGTCGGTCCAGTCCTGCCGACGATGACGGCAACGCTCGACTACGGCGGAGCCAGCGTTACGAGCTACGCCGCCTTGCGTCCGTTCGTCGAAGCGGCGTTGCGGGCGCTCGCTCCAGGCCTGGGCGCGGCGGAGCGGCCGTTGCTCGCAGGAGCGGTGGTGCGGCTCGAAAACAACCGATTTCGCGTGCTCCTGGGTCGGTCGGGGGTGGGCTTCAGAGCAAACGCGCGACTGACGTTCCCAAACGGGCCGGCCGCCAATGCACTCGGGCTGAGCGCGACGGCGTCTGCCGTTGTCAGCGACCAGATGGTTGCGTTGACGGGTGGCGATGACGGCGACCCACCTGACACGGCGTCACTCACGGGGGTGCGCGCCAACAAGACGGGCTTGTTTGCATTGGAAGACGTCGACCTGTTCAATATCCTGTGCGTCCCCGCCGCCGCCGACCAGGCAGACCAAGGGCGGGCCTTCTACGCCGATGCCGAGGCTTACTGCCGTGAGCGGCGCTCGTTCCTGATTGTCGACGTCCCACGCGACACCGACAGCCTCGACGACATGCAGACGTGGCTCGGCGACAACGACGTCCTGCGTGACCGCAACGCGGCCGTGTACTTTCCGCGCGTCCGCGTCGCCGACCCATTGCAACAGAACCGTCTGCGCAGCATCGGGCCCAGCGGCACGCTGGCCGGGCTCTACGCGCGCACCGATGGCAGTCGCGGTGTTTGGAAAGCACCTGCTGGCACGGACGCCAAGCTGAACGGCGTGCAGGAACTCGGGTACGTGCTCACGGATCCGGAAAACGGAGTGTTGAACCAGCTGGGCGTCAATTGCCTGCGCAACTTTCCGGTGTTCTCCAACATCTCGTGGGGCGCGCGCACGCTCGACGGCGCGGACCAGCAAGCTTCCGAGTGGAAGTACATCCCGATTCGGCGCCTGGCGCTGTTCATCGAAGAAAGCTTGTTTCGCGGTACGAAGTGGGTCGTCTTCGAACCCAACGACGAGCCACTGTGGGCACAGATTCGCCTCAATGTGGGCGCTTTCATGCAGCGCTTGTTCCGCCAGGGAGCCTTCCAGGGTCAGACCGCGCGTGCGGCCTACCTGGTCAAGTGCGACGCCGAAACGACCACTCAAGCAGACATCGATCTCGGCATCGTGAACATCTTGGTGGCGTTCGCCCCGCTCAAGCCCGCCGAGTTCGTCATCATTCGCATCCAGCAGCTCGCTGGGCAGATCCCGACCTAAGGAGCGCGCGTCAATGGCTCAGTTTACTGTCAACCCGAACCGCTTCGATCCCTACAAGAACTTCAAGTTTCGCATCAAATGGGATGGTCGCTACGTTGCGGGCGTCAGCAAAGTAGGTGCGCTCAAGCGCACGACGGAAATGGTGGAGCATCGCGAAGGCGGGGATCCCAGCACGAGCCGAAAATCCCCCGGGCGCACCAAGTACGAGGCGCTCACGCTCGAGCGCGGCGTGACGCACGACCTCGAGTTCGAAGCCTGGGCCAACAAGGTTTGGAATTTTGGCGGCGGGCTCGGTGCGGAATCGTCGCTCGCAGACTTCCGCAAGGATGTCATATTGGACTTCTTCAACGAGGCCGGGCAGAAGGTAATCTCGTACAAGATCTACCGCTGCTGGGTTTCGGAATACCAATCGCTTCCCGACTTGGATGCGAACGCCAACGCCGTCGCCATCCAAACCCTCAAACTCGAAAACGAAGGCTGGGAACGCGACGAAGACGTCGTCGAGCCCGCCGAACCCAGCTTTCCCTGAAGTTCATGCGTCAGCGCCGAAACATGCCAGCTTTCGCCGATGCCGTGGCGGTGACGCTCCCTGGCGGCTACCGCGACGCTGCTGGCGAATGGCAGCGTCGGGCTTGGCTACGACCCTGGCGGCCTGCGGACGCAGAAGAGCTCGCGCCGTTCGAGCGAACGTTTCCCGCCCGACAGGCGTCGGCCCTGCTGGGTCTCTGCTTGAGTCTCGACGGATCGCATGCCGCAGGCAGCGAGGTGGCGCGTGCGCTGAGCGTCGGCGACAGGGAAGCACTGCTTCTGCAGCTCCGAAGCCTCACCGTGGGGAACAAGCTAAGCACCGTGATTCGGTGCCCGAGCTGCGCCGAAAAAATGGACCTGGATCTCGCGCTGACTGACCTGCTGCTGCCGCCGTACGACGCCGCGCAGCCGACCTACGTCCACGAGATCGTTGCTGGCGACGTTCGTCACGAAGTGCGGTTTCGGCTGCCGAACGGCGCCGATCAGGAGGCCGTTGCAGAGCGCGCACAGCACGATCTCGCGGGCGCGGTGCAAGCGCTCGTGGAACGTTGCGTCGAGAGCATCGACGGTGAGCACGCACCGCAGATCTCAGCGCCCGTGGTCGCCGGCCTGGCTGACGTCATGGCAGGGCTCGATCCTCAGGCGGAGCTGATGCTCTCGGCCGAATGCCCTGCGTGCCAGGCAGCGTTCGAAACGCTGTTGGATGCGACCAGCGTCGTCGTGCGCGAGCTCGAGGAGGCGAGACGCCAACTCTATCGCGACGTGCATCTACTGGCGTCGCACTACCACTGGAGTGAAGAGCAGATCCTGGCCTTGAGTGACCGCAAGCGGCAGCTCTACCTGGAGCTGATCCATGCCGAGTGGCATCACTCGCGGAGGCAGGCGTCGTGAGTCGGTTCCTGGCTGACTTGGTGCGGCGCGGCGCCGGCGTAGACCCGCCGCCGGAGCACGCGAGCCTCGTCCCTGCCGGGCTGGCGCCACCAGCCGAGCTCGATGATTCGCCCGAATCCATGCTCGAGGAGGTCGTCGAAAAAGTACGCACGGATCCGAGTGGGGCAGCGCAGCGAATGCCGGCAGTCACGCTCGGGCCGGTGGAAGCTCAGCCGATGCTGCCGGTCGCCGCGACCCCAGGGCCAGCGCAAGCGGCGCCGTTGCGGGAACCGTTGCGGAGCGAGGCAACTCACGACCCCGACGGGCAACGCGTCGGCGCGCCAGTATCGGCACAGCCTCCGTTGTCGACGCCCGCGGCCGCGCCGGCACCAGCTTCGCGTAGTGTCGCGGCACACGAACCTGCGCGACCGATCACGGCGCCGAGCAGCGCCGAGCGCGACGGAGTCATGGGCTCGGCCGCTGCTCCGCTGCGCCAAGCGCATGAGGTGGATCGAAGCGACCCGAACCCCGCCTCGCCGCTGCCCGCTCGCCGTGCGCCGGACGCGCGCGTGGCCGAGGCGGAGGCGCTCGCACCCGCCCGACCAGCGCCACGCTGGGAGGTGCCGCAAAGCGCCGTCCCGCCGGCGACCGTTCGCGCCATGGAATCTTTGGTAGAGCGCCTCGAGTCGTTGGTGGAGCAGCTGCAAAGCCAGCGGCAGGCGGGGCCGTTGCCACTGCTACCGTCGTTGCCGTTGGCACAGTCGCTGCCAATGGTCGCGTCACCACCGCCGCGCCCCCCGCATGAAGGCTTCGCCGACGTCGCGCCTCAGCGACGCCACTCGGACCGGAGATGGTACTAGGAGGTCATGGGTGGCAGGCTTCACGGCACTCGCGGGTGTCAGCAGGACGCTGCGGAACCTGCTCCGCGATCGGATGGAGGACCCCGTGGAAGTGACCATCGCGCCGCCCGACGTGGAGGTCGATGGCTTCAGTGGTCGACGGGCAAACCTCTATCTGTTCGACGTCAACGAGAACGCCTACCTCAAGAACCAACAGGTGCCGGGAGCAGGGCACCCGGCGGAGTATGGGGCTCCGCCGCTGTCCCTCGATCTGCGCTATCTGCTGACGGCCCACGGATCCACCACCGACGCACCCGACGCCGACTTGCAGGCGCAGCAGGTGCTGGGCGACGCGATGCGCGCGTTTCACGAGTACCCCATCGTTACCGAGGGCCTTCACGAGAATGACAACCCTGCGAGCCCGCTGATTCTGGACGCGAGCCTGCTCGGCGAGTTCGAGCGCATCAAGGTCACACTGTCACCGAACGCGCTCGAAGAGGTCTCCAAGATTTGGATGGCTCAGCCTCAGGATTCCGCCTTCCGGCGTTCGGTCATCTATCAGGTGTCCGCGATCCAGATCGATAGCCGGCGCCGCCGCCGGTCCTCGCTCCCGGTGCGGCGCCGAGGCGTGTACGCTGTCCCCTTCAGCAGCCCCTTCATCGAAGAAGTCTTCCGCGATCCGTCGTTCGATGCGAACCGGAGCGCGGTCGTCGAAGTCGGCGATACTCTCGTCGTCGTCGGGCGCAATCTGGCCGGTCTGGCGACACGGGTGCGTGTTGGCGCCGAAGCGATCAGCATCGCCAACCCCCAGCAGCGGCGCATCGCCCTGACCATTCCTGCGGCGCTGACGGCCGGTACGCACACCGTGCAGGTGATCCACGACCTGCCCTTCGAGGGCGAGCCCGGCCAGCCCTTGGTGCCGCATCGCGGCTTCGAGTCCAACGTGTTGCCGTTGTTGGTGCTGCCACAGCTGCAGAGCCTCTCCCCCGCGGGCGGAGCGAGCGCGGGCGCTACCGTCACCGCCACGGTCGCACCCCCCGTCGCCGCCGATCAAGCACGCAGTTTGCTCCTGGGGGATCGGGAGATTGTCGGGTCGCTGCCAGCGCCGGGGTCGCCAGCGAGTGCGACCGTGGCCTTCACCTTGCCGACTGGAGCCGCCGCCCTCGCACCCGACGCCTACTTTGCCCGCATTCGGATCGACGGCGCCGAAAGCCGGCTCACCGTCGATCCGAGCGGCGCGTACGACGGTCCAACCTTCACGGTGAACCCATGAATGCCAAGCCCGCCGAACGCGCCAGCGGAAAAGCTTGGGCGATCGCCAACCGGCACTACCTGGACCTGGAGCTCGAACGCCTGCGCCTGCTGCTCGAGCGGCGGATCCATTGGCTTCGGACTCAGTGGGAAGCCGACACACGGCAGGGCTATCAAGGTTTGGTGATCTCCGACGGCGAAGTGGCGCGGCTCTTGACGGCGGAGCCCGCGCGCGAACGAGAGTTTTACGCGCGGGACAAGGAAGCGAAGCGGGTCACCAAGGCGCTCTCCAACGTCGCGCGCGAGATCGAATCGCTAGCAAGGGTACTCTCCGAGCAAGGGGGCCCCCCCGCCATGGCGGTTCTGGTTCGGACCTTCGAACTCACGCCGTTCGAGCGGGACGTGATCTTGCTGTGCGTGGCCCCGGAAATCGACCCCGCGTTCGAACGCCTCTACGCGTACATTCAAGACGACGCCACCCGCAAGTACCCGACACCGCACCTGGCGCTGAGCCTGCTCGCGAGTGAGGGGCAAGCGGCCTTCCAGCTCCGAGAGAGCTTCATGCCTCACTCGGTGTTGCGGCGAATGCGGCTGCTCACGCTCGACGTCGGTTCGGCAACGAGCCATGCGGTGAGCGGCGCGCCCTTGCGGCTCTCGGAACGAATTACGAGCTACGTGCTGGGTTCCAACCGCCTCGACGAGCGGGTTGCCGCGCTGCTGCATCCACTGGCGCCAGCCGCGCTGGTCGACGCCCACACTCTTCTCCTCGACCGGCTCCAGCAGCGAATCGAGACGACGCGCGACGCGGGGCGGTGGCCCGCGATCAACCTGGTGGGACCGCCGGAGTCCGGCAAACGTGCGCTGGCGCGAGCCCTGTGCGCTCGCGTTGGCCTGGGCGTCCGCGAACTCGTCGCAAATGCGTTGCCTCCACCGGGTCCCGAACGCTCCGAGCTGATCCGCCTGGTCGAGCGTGAGGCGCTGCTGTCGCAGTTCGGCGTCTACCTGCGGGCGGACGCGAACCCGGCCGCCACCCAACCGGGCGCACCCGATCCGATCACCGACCTGGTCGAGGAACTCGGCGTATTTCTGATCGTGGGTAGCGCCGAGCCTTGCAGGAACGACCGGCAGTTCGTGACCACGCAACTTGCGAAACCAGACGCTGCCGGCCAGGCCGCACTCTGGCACCAAGTCCTCACCGGAATCCCCAACTCGGTCAACGGTGAGATCCAGGGCTTGGTGCAGCAATTCAGTTTCGGACCGGCGGCGATCGGGCGAGCCGTCGGCGCAGCGCAGGTCCGTGCGCAGCTGCGCACTGCGGATACCCAGGCGGAAGTGTCAGCGGAGGACCTTTGGGCGGAATGCCGTGCTCACGCTGGCCTCGAGCTCGAGGCGTTGGCGCAGCGGATTTCACCGCGTCACACCTGGGACGACATCGTCCTGCCGAGCGATACGGGCCAGCAGCTGCAAGAGATTGCCGCCCAGGTGGCCTTGCGCCACAGGGTTTACGAGGCCTGGGGCTTTGGCGCCAAGCTCAACCGCGGGCGCGGCATCAGCGCGCTCTTTGCTGGGCCCAGTGGCACGGGCAAGACCCTGGCAGCCGAAATCCTGGCGTCGCACCTCGACCTCGACCTGTTTCGGATCGACTTGTCCGGCGTGGTCAGCAAATACATCGGCGAGACCGAAAAGAACCTGCGCCGCGTGTTCGATGCTGCCGAGCGAGGCGGCGTCATCCTGTTTTTCGACGAAGCCGACGCACTGTTCGGCAAGCGCTCTGAAGTCAAAGACAGTCACGATCGCTACGCCAACATCGAAGTCAACTACCTGCTGCAGCGGATGGAGGACTACCGAGGCCTGGCGATCCTTGCCACGAACAAGAAGTCGCACCTCGACCAAGCGTTCATGCGGCGCTTGCGCTTCTTGGTGGACTTCCCGTTCCCGGATGCCGCACAGCGCGCCGAGATCTGGAAAGGGGTGTTTCCCGCGCGAGCCGAGACTGCGACCTTGGACTACAGCGCACTCGCGAGGCTCGAAGTGAGCGGGGGCAACATCAAGAACATCGCGCTCAACGCAGCTTTTCTTGCGGCTGACCACGGAGGCCGCATCGGGATGGAGCACGTGTATCGCGCGGCCCGACGCGAATACGTGAAGATCGACAAGTTGGTGTCGGACTCCGAGTTTGGAAGGAGGGCTGGAGCATGAAAAACGCCCCGGGATCTGCCTCGTCATCCAAGCGTGTCACGCCTGCCCGCGCACCCACCAAGCGCCGTGCAGAAGGATCCGAACGCAGCATGGCTTTCGAGCCATGGACGCGGGACCAACAGGTCTTCGGGAATCGGGCGGTGCTCGAGAACAGGACTGGTGCATCCGCGGCGGCTCCGCTGCCAACCCGGGCGAGTGCCGGTACGCGAGCCGAGCAAGCACGGCGTGGTGACCCGGACGCTGAGGAAGCGGCGCGTTCCTCGGCTCACGCAGAGACAGGCACCGGGGGCAGCTCGCCGCTGGTTGCTCAGTCCGAAGCGCCAGCGCCGGCGTTGCCGGTCGCGCTGGCAGCACCACCCGCCCCCAGCGCAGCGCAGCTCGCCCCGGGCCAAGCGAGCGCCCCCAGCGCGGCGCAGCTCGCCCCGGGCCAAGCGAGCGCCCCGGGCCAAGCGAGCGCCCCCAGCGCGGCGCAGCTCGCCCCGGGCCAAGCGAGCGCCCCCGGCCGCACCGAGCCGCAGTCGTCCGCGGCGTCGGCCTCGGCGCCCGCGGTAGCGCCGGCGGACTCACCTGCCTCGGTCACGTCGGCGAGCGAGGTTCCGCTGACCGCGCCCGCTTCGGCAGCGACGACGGATCACGCCGGCTCGGCGAGCGCGGCTCCGGTCCCGGCAGCGGCCGAACCGCTGGGTCCCGCCCGTCCCGCGGCGCCCGCGGGCTCGCTGCTCGCGGAGGACGCTGCCGAGACGGTGGCTCCGGGGCAGCTGCGCAAGACCGAGTTTCTGACGCTGGTGCGAGCGGAAGTCACGAGCGCCGCCGACGCAATCCTCGAGTCGGCAGGGCGCTCGACGCGTGACTGTCCATACCTACAGAGTCTGTTCGGCTTCCTCGCCGCGCGAGACGTACGGTACTTGGAACGAACGCTCACGAGCTTCGATCCGCACGCGCGCGTCGAGACGCCCCTCGACTACGTTCCCGCCATCGTCAGTCAAGTGCGTGCCAGTACCCAAGCTTGGCTCGAGACTGGCCGCATCACCGGTTTGCCCGCTGAAGTTCCGTCAGAGTTCGCGGGGCTGCTCGCGGCTGGCGCACGCCTCACTCGCCCCACCCAAGTAGCCTTCAAGGGCAAGCCCGGTGGCGCGCGAGCCGCGAACGATGCAGCGGGCGTCCAGGCGCAGCTAGGTCCAGGGGCAGCCCTCGATACGGGGGTGCAGACTCGCCTGGGCGGAGCGATGGGCGAGGGATTCTCGGGAGTGCGTGTGCACACCGATGCGACAGCGGCTGCACTCGCGAGCCAACACAACGCGCGGGCCTTCACGGTGGGCGAGCACGTGGCCTTCGGTTCCGGCGAATATCAGCCGGGGTCACCGGCGGGCGATGCGCTGATCGCTCATGAGCTAGCGCATGTCATCCAACAGCGGGGTGCGTCCGCAGAGGCCCCTGCGCCAGCGAACGAGGGCTCGCAGGCCTTGGAACACGATGCCGATGCAGCTGCGGCAACCACGGTCGCAACGCTCTGGGGTGGCGCGAAGCAGTCCCCGACCGGGGTGGGACGGACGCTGGCGCCGAGGCTGCGGTCGGGTCTTCGCCTCTCGAGGTGTAAGGATTCGCCATCCGTCAGCGCTGCGTCGGTGCGCGCAGCACTTGCCGTTCGCACCAGTGGCACCACCTCGCCCGACAACGACACGCACTTTACAGCGGAGGAAGGCGGCGACGGACTAGGTGCAGTGACCGACGAGGATGACGGTATCACCAGCGCAGAAGCTCTGGGTAAGGTGGAGGTGGTCGCAACACTACCGGAGGGCGCGCCGGCGACTGGCTGGGACATCAAACGGACGGCCACCTATCAGTGGGCGTCGAACGGGACGTTTACCGGTAGCGGCACGGATCAGGAGGACACGTCAGCCGCGTTTTCGAAAGATCTTACACCCAGCGCCGACCGGAAGATCTACGACATCGACGGCCCTAGCATTGGGAGGGGCTTCAATGTCCATCACACGAAAGAGGTGTACGACAACTTCGAGCAATGGGTGACCTTGAATGACACGCAAGTGTCGGACAAGGTGCAGTGGCACTACCACGCGAGGGTCGACGATGACCTGGATGCTGCCAACCGACCGCGCAACGACGACACCGAGCAGAACGACGTCGGCACTGGTCACCGAACCATCCCGGGCACGCCCCACTATCCGGTGAGATGATGGCACTCGAACGCACCACTCGAGGTTTGCGCGCGCCCCATCGGCGTGCGCCCGCGTCCAGCGAGCGTGGGCCTCAGCTGGAGCACGCCGAGCCGAGCATCTCTCGCGTGCTGGCGCTTCAGCGGCACGTCGGAAATCGGGCCCTGCTGCAGGACGTGACG
>JAICQQ010000258.1 GCA_025937785.1 Polyangiaceae bacterium | reverse complement strand
TCCTCGGAGTCGTCGACGAGCCGGCGAAGGCTGGATGCACTCCTGCATCCGAGAGATGCTGCGGAATCGCAAGTACGTGGGCGAATTCTCGTTTGGGGCTCGGAAGTGGCAGCGCCACCCTGAGTCCCGCAAGCGCGTTGCCCGGCCCAGCCAAGAGGCGGACGTGCTGCGCGAACAGCGACCCGGCCTCGCCATCATCGATCGCGTCACGTGGGACGCGGCTCAGGTACGCCTAGACGAGCACGCCAGGAGGTACAAGGCGCGCGCGGTACCCCGCCAGAAGACCAGCTACCTGCTGACCGGGCTGCTCAGGTGCGGGTGCTGCGGGGCCCTCATGCAGATCAGCAGCGGAAGCAACCACAGCTACTACCGCTGTGTTGCCAATCGAAAGCGTGGCACCTGCTCGAACCGACTCAGCGTTCGCGAGGCGCTGACCCGCCAGCGCGTGCTGGACGCCATCAAGGGCGCTATCGCCTCGCCGGCGGCCGCGGCGCACGTTCGGCGGCGAATCGCAGAGCGCATGGGGTCACTCGGTCGCGAGGCCTCGGCTGAACTCGAGCAGCGCAAGGCGCGGCTCAAGCGCATCGAGGAGCGCATCCGAGGGCTCATCCTGATGCAGGCCGACGGCGACCGGTCGCCGATGGTGGCGGAGATGCGAGCCGACTTCGAGGCGCAGGCCCGGGCGGAGCGGGTGGCAATAGACGACCTTCGGGCCCAGGCTGACGAGCCTATCCAGCTGCCGCCGGTCGACCTGATCACCGAGCGCGTGCTCGGCCTGAAAGCTCTGACCGAATCTGACGACGTTGAGGGGGCGCGCGCAGCTCTACGGGCCTATTTGAAGGGGGGAGAGATCACTCTGACGCCCGAGGACGACGTTTACGTCGCGCGGGCGGAGTTCCTACCTCTCGTTTTTCTTATGGAAAATGTGAAAACGCCCTCCGAGTTGGGAGGGCGTTGTCCACGTGTAGTTGCGCGGGCTGCCCGCCGCGGAGCGGCGGAGTCGCGCGAAGCGCGACAGAGGAGAACGAAATCCAGCCAAATGCGAAGAGGCCGAAAGCGTCAGCTTTCGGCCTCAAGCATAGTTGCGCGGGCTGGATTTGAACCAACGACCTTCGGGTTATGAGCCCGACGAGCTACCAGACTGCTCCACCGCGCGGCAATTTGGAATCTTGAGATTCCTGAGCTCGGCTTTTCCAGCCGGGCTAGAGGCTGCGTAACATAGTCTCAGACGCTGCCAAGTCAAGCAGATGTTGCACAATCGGACATGGGGGTGTTTCCCTGAGATTTCAGCGGGATGGTGAGGGGAGCCGGCGGGTTTCGTGGGTGGAATGGGTTTGACAGATGGGGTCCGCGTGAGTATGAACATCACGTAACGTAACCCTCACCTGCACGTAAGGGTTAGACACAGCGAGCGCTTTCTGGTAGCTGCTCGCGCGCGCTGGTCCTGGTGGCCAGGCGAGCCAGGCCCCAAAGGCCCTCACCGATGTCCAAACGAAGTCTGCCGCTCATCCAAAACGAAGCCGTTCCGGGCCGCAAGGAGTTGTCCCTGCTCCTCGGGGCGTCTGTCGGGGTGCGTGCTGGAGAAGCTGGAGCAGTCACGGCTCTGGGGGGTGGCGAGCAGGCGCTGATACAGGTGGGGGAGCTGGCGAAGGCGACGGGGAAGACGGTGCGCGCGATTCACCTGTACGAAGAGCTGGGGCTCTTGAAACCGGCGAACCGATCGAAGGGTCGGTATCGGTTGTTTTCGGCGGATGCCGAGCTGCGGGTCCGCTGGATCGGCAAGCTGCAGAACCTGGGGCTGTCGCTGACCGAAATCCAAGACCTGGTCCGTGACCAGGAAGGGTCGGATTCGGCGATGTTCGCGGCGGCGAAGCTGCGCGACGTGTATCTGAGCAAGCTGAAGGAGACGCGCAACAAGCTAGCTGAGCTGCGCGCGCTCGAGGCCGAGCTCGAAGCGAGTCTAGATTATCTGGCAGGGTGTGATTCGGCGTGTGCTGTCGAGTTGCCGGTGCACTCTTGCCCGAGCTGTGAGCTCACTTCCGAAGAGGCTCCGGAGTTGATTGCCGGAGTGCACGTAAACTAAGTGCACCTGAACTTAGGCATCGCAAACTGAGGAATCATGTCTGAAATTTCGATCCCCATCTACATGGACAACCACGCGACCACCCGGATGGATCCGCGGGTGCTCCAGGCCATGCTGCCGTATTTCACCGAGATTTACGGCAATGCGGCGAGCCGCACGCATCGCTTCGGGTGGGAAGGCGAGGCGGCGGTGTCCGACGCCCGCGAGACGATCGCTCAGTTCATCGGCGCCGAGTCCGAGAAAGAGATCGTGTTCACGTCCGGGGCGACCGAAAGCAACAACCTCGCCGTGAAGGGCGTGGCGGAGTACTACAAGGGCCGCGGCAATCACATCGTGACCACGGTGATCGAGCACAAGGCGGTGCTCGACTCGTGCAAGCGCCTCGAGAAGGAAGGCTACGAGGTCACCTACGTGGGCGTGGGCTCGAGCGGTGTGGTCGATCCCAAGGCCATCGAGGCGGCCATCACCGACAAGACGATTTTGGTCAGCGTGATGCTGGCGAACAACGAAGTGGGTACGATCCAGCCCATTCGCGAGATCGGTCAGATCACGCGGGCGCGCAACATCGTGTTCCACTGCGACGCGGTGCAGGGGGTGGGGAAGACGCCCTTCGACGTGAAGGATATGAACGTCGACTTGGCCTCGCTCACGGCGCACAAGATCTACGGGCCGAAGGGGATCGGAGCGCTCTACGTGCGGCGCTCGAAGCCTCGCATTCGGCTGGTGGCGCAGATGGACGGCGGCGGTCATGAACGCGGCAATCGCTCGGGGACGCTGAACGTGGCCGGTATCGTCGGCTTCGCCAAGGCTTGCCAGATCATGATGCAAGACGGTGTGGCCGAGAACGAGCGCGTGTTCGCCCTGCGGCAGTCGCTGTACAGCCAGCTCACGAGCGCGCTCAGCGACGTCGTGCTCAACGGCGATGCCGAGCGGCGCTTGCCGGGCAATCTGAATGTCTCCTTCGCTTTCGTCGAAGGCGAGGGCTTGATGATGGCGATCAAAGACGTCGCCGTCTCGAGTGGCTCGGCGTGCACGAGCGCCAGCCTCGAACCCAGCTACGTGCTCCGTGCCATGGGGCTCGACGAAGATATGGCTCACTCATCGATTCGGTTCGGGCTGGGCCGCTTCAACACTCAGGCGGAGGTCGACTTCGTCGCGAAGCTCGTGATTGACAAGGTCAACAAGCTCCGTGCGATGTCCCCGCTCTACGAGATGCATCAAGAGGGGGTCGACCTCAAATCCATTCAATGGGCCGCGCACTGAACGCTTGGAAAGCGCCCGGCTCTGACACCAATTACTCTCAACGAAACGATTTGAACCATGGCCTATAGCGACAAAGTCATCGAACACTACGAAAACCCGCGCAACGTAGGCACGCTCGACAAGGAAGATCCGAACGTCGGAACGGGCCTGGTCGGAGCGCCCGCGTGCGGTGACGTGATGCGGCTGCAGATCAAGGTGAATGACGACGGCGTGATCGAAGACGCCAAGTTCAAGACCTTCGGCTGTGGCTCGGCGATCGCGTCGTCATCCCTGGCCACCGAGTGGATCAAGGGCAAGAAGGTCGACGATGCGGCGCTGATCAAGAACAGCCAGATCGCCGAGGAGCTGAGTTTGCCTCCGGTGAAGATCCACTGCTCGGTGCTGGCCGAAGACGCGATCAAGAGCGCCATCGAAGATTTCAAGAAGAAGAAGGCCGCTCGCGAGAGTCTGGCCCCGCGCGCCGAGACGGCAGTGAGCACCGGCTCGGCAGAAACGGCTCCCCGAGATGCTTGAGAGCACCGCACGTGAGAGCTCAGCCCGCGAGACGCCAGCTTCGATGACCGAGGTTCCCGCTGGCGAGACTGGCGAGGCTGGCGAGGCGCTGGGCGCAACCGCGCGCAAAGAGCCGCCGAAGAAAGGCATCGTCATCAGTGATGGCGCCGCCGAGTTCGCCAAGAAGCGTCTGGAGAAGCGTGGCACGCCGAATGCCTCCATCCGCCTGGGGGTCAAGGGCGGCAGCTGTTCGGGGTACAGCTACGTGATTCAGTACGAGGACAAGGGACCGCGTGAGCGCGACTACGTTTACGAAAAGAACGGCGTCCGCTTCATCGTGGACAAGAAGAGCTTCCTATTCCTCGCGGGCTCCACGCTCGAGTACGAGAACACCCTGATGTTCCAGGGGTTCAAATTCGTGAACCCGCAAGAGACGCAGAAGTGCGGTTGCGGACACTCGTTCAACGTTCGCTAGGCTTGCCTTGAGCGACCCCTTCGAGCTGCTCGGCGTCCCAGCACGCTACGATCTCGACCTGGCTGAGCTGGCTCAGCGCCAGCGTGAGCTCGGTCGCGCGCTGCATCCTGATCGCTACGTGGGGCGAGGCGCGTCCGAACGGCGCCAGGCCCTGGGTAAGGCGATCGAAGTGAACGAGGCGGCGCGCTTGTTGAAGGACCCGGTGAAGCGAGCCGAGCTCTTGCTGGCACGGCACGGGGTTGCCGCCGGTGAGGGGGTCGAGCGCGCGGCGGCACCAGATTTTCTCATGGAAATCATGGAACTAAGGGAAGCGTTGGGCGAACTGCGTCGAACGCGTGACGTGGCCGGCGTCGAGGCGCTGTGCCAGCGCGTCGAGGCGACGCGGCGCGGCGTCATCGAGCGGCTCGAACACGGGTTTGGCCAGCTTTCGGCGAGTGGTACTGACGTTGCCGGCGACGCCAAAAGTCACGCCCTGGGCCAACAGCTGCTTCCCCTCGTGGCGGAGCTCCGCTACTACGCACGCTTCTTCGCCGAGGCTCACGCGATCCTCGACGACTTCGGTTGAGCCCTTCCTCTACGGCGGTCACGTGCCGCGACCCGTGGTGGGTTGCAAGGGTCGGGATTGACCAGCTGCTGGTTGGCTTTACGTTCGTTTCAGGTCTTTGTCGTGCTGCTCGATATCTACGATCCGCTAGCTCCCCCGAAACCCATCGGTATCGATTTGGGCACGACGCACTCCATCGTCGCCTACGTTCCCGACGAGCGGCCGGTGGCGCTCACCACGTGTGACGGCACGCCCCTGCTGCCGAGCGTGGTGTACTACGGATCGCACGAACACGTGGTCGTGGGCCAGGCTGCGCAGAGCTACAAGACGCGTGAGCCCGAGCGCACGGTCCAGAGCGTCAAGCGCTTCATGGGGCGCGGCGCGGACGATCCCGAGACCACGCGGCTGGGTGCCCTCAAGTTCGTGACGCCGCGGAACGAGGACGAGGCGCGCACGGTGCGCTTCGATTTCGGCGATCGTCAGGCGACTCCGGTCGAAGTAAGCGCCGAAATTTTGAAGAGCCTCAAGAAGAGCGCGGTGGATCAGCTGAATCGCGTAGGCGGCGTGGTGATCACGGTTCCGGCTTACTTCGATGATGCGCAACGTCAGGCCACCAGGGATGCCGGGCGGCTCGCGGGGCTCGAGGTGCTCAGGCTCCTGAACGAACCCACCGCGGCCGCGCTGGCTTACGGCCTGGAAAAGAAGCGAGACGGCGTGTTTGCGGTCTACGACCTCGGGGGAGGCACCTTCGACGTCACGCTGCTCGTGCTCGATGGCGGCGTATTTCAGGTGAAGAGCACCGGCGGCGACAGCGCGCTCGGAGGGGACGACATGGACCGCCTGATCGCCCAGGAAATGCTGCACGCGATGGGCTGCGGCGATCCGGCCACGCACACGCCCGAGGTCGTCAGTCTGGCGCTGGATGCGGCTCGGCAGGCCAAGCACCGTCTTTCGGAGGTCGAGGAGATCGAGGTCGGCCTGCCCGCTCGCGGTGGGGCCGAAGTGGTATACCGCCTGACGCGGGTCCACTTCGATGCGCTGATAGCCGAGCTACTCGACCGCACCGGTCGCGCATGCCGACGGGCGTTGCGCGATGCCGACTTGAGCAAGGAAGCGATCGACGGCGTTATCCTGGTGGGTGGCGCTACGCGCGTGCCGCGGGTGCGCAGCTACGTGAAGGAGCTGTTCGGGCGCGAACCTCTGGCCGATATCGATCCAGATCTGGTGGTGGCGTACGGCGCCGCGCTGCAGGCAGAGCTGCTCGCGGAGGCCAGCGACGAAGTGCTCTTGTTGGACGTACTGCCGCTGTCTCTGGGGGTCGAGACCATGGGCGGCGGCGTCGACAAGGTGTTGCCGCGCAACACCACGATTCCCGCGGGGGCGACCAGCGTATTTACGACCTACGCCGACAATCAGACGGGCTTCGAGCTACACGTGGTGCAGGGCGAGCGCGAGCTAGCTGAAGATTGTCGCTCACTGGCGCGCTTCAGCTTGAAGGGCATCCCTCCGATGCCCGCAGGCCTGGCGCGCCTGGAAGTCACGTTCTTCGTCGATGAGAACAATCTGTTGACGGTGACGGCAAGAGAGCTGAGCACGGGTAACACACAGCAAGTCGAGGTGAAGCCCAGCTACGGACTCAGCGACGAACAGATCGAAGACATGCTGATCGATGCCCTCGACCATGGCGAAGAAGACATCGAGCGGCGCGCGATTGCGGATGCCAGGGTCGAAGGCCAGCGAATGTTGTTGTCGACCAAAAAGTCGCTCAGCGAGGACGCCGACTTGCTCGAAGCAGATGAGCGCTCGCGAATCGACGACGCGGTGCTGGCGCTCGAAGCAGCGATCGCGGCTCCCAAGAGCGCCGCGCTCGTGCAGGGGCGCATCGACGCGCTCGACGACGCTACGCACGCCTGGGCGGGGCGTCGCATGAATCGCGCGATTCAGCAGGCGATTTCTGGCAAGGACTTGAGTGCGGTAGAGCAAAGTGTCGCTCACGCCGCGGGGGTGGAAGCTCATTTGCAAGCCCACCAGTCTGCGGGTACCCCCGCGAAGGGGTCGAGTTAGTGAGCCGCAGGACCGCGGACATTTCAGGGGAACGGCGCAAACGAACATGGCCAAGGTGAAGTTTCTCGATCAAGATCTGGTGATCGAGGTCCCGGTGGGGACCTCGATCCTGCAAGCTTCGAAGCGGGTCGGAGCTCCAGAAGGGGATGCCTGCGGAGGGGTTTGCGCTTGCTCCACCTGTCACGTCTACGTCGAAGAGGGCGCGGACCTGTTGACCGAGGCGGAAGAGGACGAGGAGGACATCCTCGACAAGGCCTTCGACGTGCGGATGAACTCCCGGCTGGGATGTCAGGCGAAGCTAATCCGCGAGGGCACGGTGGCCGTGAAGATCTCCCAGGAAAGCCTGGACGCATTTTACAACGAGCACCCTGACGTACCTCGCCCCACACGATGAACGCCTCGCGTTTCCGTTGCGTGACCGAGCGCCCCGGATCGTTGGGCCGTCGGTCGTCAGCGGCCACGCCGGCGCTTCTGGGCCGTTTTTGGGCGGTAACCGCGTATCGAGCGCTAGCTACCAAGTTGCTGACATAACAATTCGGACGCACGTTCGACTGGGCGAGCAGCCTAGCCGCTAGCATGTGCACTTCATGAAGTGCACACGAGTGTGTTTTCTTCGGGCAATCGACGGGTTAGCTTTGAGGGCCTGCTGCCGTCCCTAGGAGATTGATGAGCTTGAGTCGGTTCCACATCCGATGCGCAGCCGCCGCTGCCGGGCTCGTCGTCGCCCTCGGCCCTCCGGTGGCCGAAGCGCAAACCTGGCGCGTGCACGGCACCGGCGCGGGGGCCCACGCGGTGAGCGGCCACCAAAAGGACGAGCTCGGTTTCGGTGTCGGAGCACTCGGCGCAGTCGAGTATGCGTTCACTCCGGAGTTCGGCGCAGCCCTCGAACTCGGCTGGGTGTTCCTCGCGGAAGGTGATCCCCCCCGCAACCCGCAGCTCGAACCGATCGAGGGTGCGTCGGCGTTGACCGGTGCGGTGGGCCTGCGAGTGAGGCCCCTGGCAGGACAGTTCGACGGCAGCGCGAGCAGCGCGGCGGGGCTTTGGTTCGCCGCCGGACTCGGTGCCGCCACGACCAACAGTCTGAACCGCCTCTTCGTCGATGCCCACGTGGGCTACGACTTCTTGTTCCAGGAAGGAATGCTCGGCGTCGGTCCCACGGTGGGGCTGATGCACGTCTCGCAGCCTGACGATCGAGTGCGCCCTGCGGATGCAAACATCGTGTTGTTGGGCGCGCACATCATGTTCGATCTTTCAGTACCCGCGCAAAAGGTTGCGGCGGATGGCGACCGCGACCGCGATGGCATCATGGACGCAGTCGACAAGTGTCCGGATGACCCCGAGGACAAGGACGGTTTCGAAGACATCGATGGCTGTCCGGATGACGACAACGACAAGGACGGCATCATCGACAGGCGCGATGATTGTCCGATGGAACCCGAGGACAAGGATGGCTTCGAGGACAAGGATGGTTGTCCCGAAGCCGACAACGACCAAGACGGGCTCGTCGATGCCAAGGACCAGTGTCCGAACGAACCCGAAGATCGCGACGGAACCGCTGACGAAGACGGCTGCCCCGAGGACGACAACGACAACGACGGCGTACCCGACGCGAAGGATCTGTGTCCCGACGAGGCTGAAACACCGAACAACTACGCCGACCACGACGGTTGCCCCGACGAAGAGCAGGTGCGCGTCGTCGGCGACAAGATAGTGCTCGACGACCGCGTGCACTTCCGAACGAATAGCCACATCATTAGGCCCGTGAGCTATCCGCTGCTCGAGCGCCTGACCAAGCTTGTGAGCGAGCATCCTGAATACACCCACATCGCCATCGAGGGTCACGCGGACGAGCGCGGCGACGAGAGGTTCAACAAGGAGCTCAGTCAGCGGCGCGCCGAGTCCGTTCTGGAGTTCATGGTCGAACGTGGCGTGATTCGTGAACGCTTGAGCGCCGAAGGCTTCGGCTCGGAGCGACCCTTGACGGATGAAAAGGGCGAGTACGCCTATCTCCTCAACCGCCGCGTCGAGTTCGTGGTGACCCGCAAGATGAAGCAGGTCCTCGGCCCTGATGGCAAGCCGGTCGAAGCCGCACCCAAAGAGCTCCCGCACCCGGGCACCGGTCCGACCGACATCCCCGCGCCGGTGCCGCTCGAAGGTACGCCGGCGCCGGATACGCGACGGCCCGGCTCGCACGACAATGACAGTGACAGCGAGAGTCAGAGCGAGAGTGAGACTGCGGCGGAGGAAGCGCTGTGAGGCGATCTCCGAAGGCACGCCGGTCCTCTTGGTTGACGGCTGTTGCCGTAGGCCTCCTGTTGGCTGCGGCCTGTGGCAAAGGTGGCGTGGTCGGGGGCGATTGCATCGACGGGTTCATCAGCTGCGACGGCACTTGCGTGGATCCCTTCGCGGATTCGCTCCATTGCGGCGTCTGCGACAACGCCTGCGACGACGGCCTCGTGTGCGACCGCGGCGAGTGTGGTGAGGGCGGGTCCTCGGGCGCGGCTGGCGCCGACGGAGCGACGGGCGGTAGCTCCAACGGCGGCAGCGCGAACGGCGGCAGCGCGAACGGCGGCACGGCTAGCGGTGGCAGTGCGAATGGTGGCTCGTCGGCCATGGGCGGCAGCGCCGGGTTCGGCACGGGCGGCGACGGCACGGGCGGTGGAACCGGCGGCAATGGTACGGGGGGCGGAACCGGCGGCGACGGGACCGGCGGCGGTACTGGCGGCAACGGCACCGGTGGGGGGAGCGGTGGCAACGGCACGGGCGGAGGAAGCGGGGGCAACGGCACCGGTGGAGGGACCGGCGGCGATGGTACAGGCGGTGGTACCGGTGGAAACGGTACGGGCGGCAGCGGTACGGGCGGCAGCGGTACGGGCGGCAGCGGTACGGGCGGCGGCGGTACAGGAGGCGGTCCGTCCGGCAGCGGCGGGGTGGGCGGAGGCGAGTGTCTGCCGCCGTTCGATACTCCGGCGGCTTGCGGCGACTGCGATACAGAATGCAACGGGGCGACACCCGTGTGTGCTCCTGCAGGCGGCGGCTCTTTCGAATGCGTTCCGGTCTGCGACCCGCCGCTCACCAATTGCAGCGGTACGTGCGTCGATTTGGATACCGATCCGCGCAACTGCGGCATCTGCGGCAATGTCTGTCCCTCGGGCGTGTGCGTCGACGGCATCTGCCAGGGCGCGACGCCGGGCCACGTCGTGTACATCTGCATGAACTACGAAGAGGTGTTCCAGGTGTCCGCGCAGACCACCCTGCTCGGGAACGCCGTGTTTCTATCGCGCAACGATCCCGTGCGCGTGCTGGCATACAGCGATCACGCACTGCGCAGAGTCATGAATACCACCGATCGCGCGATCCGTTGGGCCGGAGAGCAACTGAACAGGCAAGTAGAAATCACTCGCGTAACAGACGTGGACACCATCGAGACAGACCTGGTGCTCAGCAGCTATGACGTGTTTCTCGTGTACGATCAGCAACAAGCCAGCCCCGGGCAGTTGGCGGCGGCAGGTAGCCAGCTGGCGGTGACACTAGAAGCCTTCACCGTTGGAGGTGGCGTCGCGGTGTTGCTGAGCGGCGCGACGGGCGCCGGTGAGATGGGCGAGTTCGCTACCGCCGCCGGGCTTGCGGCGATCGGCGTGGAGACTCCTTACTCACAACTGGCTTACGTTCGCGCCAACGCCGACGTCATCAGCGTCAACGTGATCTCGCCCTTCCAAACACTTGCCAGCAGCTGTACGTTCGCTACTACGGAAACCCCCTCGTCAGACGTGGTCTTCGTCGTGACCGATACGCCGCCGGGGGGTGGGACTGGCGCACCCATAGTGCTGCACAAAGTCGTCACGCCATAGCTGCATTCGGGCGTGGCATCCGCGTCTAGCTGCGCGTCGGCTGCCGCTGCGCAGCTTGTCGACGACGCTCGCATCCTTTGATGGCCAGGGTTCTGGGAGGCAGCATGAAGAGCAGCGTGGCCAACCGCGCGGCCAAGCCCCGCTGCCGGTCCCGGAGCTACCCCTCAAGAAGGTGCAGGCCGTTGATCAAAAGACCGACCGTTCGTGCTATTTTGGAATTCCGGCTGGGTTTTGAGGCCCCCGGGCATGGGGTAGGTGGGGCATGGGCTAGGGGGGGCATGGGCTTAGGTGGGGCATGGGCTAGGTGGGGCATGGGCTAGGTGGGGCATGG
>JAICQQ010000333.1 GCA_025937785.1 Polyangiaceae bacterium | reverse complement strand
GCATAATGCTTTGGAAGCCGATCGCGACTACGGCACAGGCTTCATGGCCCACAAGCGGGCGCGGAAGCCGCTGAAAGTACGGGAACCGCTCGTTCGATACGTGCTGCGAGACGCCGTGCCGGTGGCTTCCACCAGCGTCGCGGCCAGCGGCGCGGGGGACCCAGCGAGTGGCGTGGGGGACCCAACGAGCGGCGCGAGGGACCCAGCGAATGGCGCGGGGACCCAGCGAGTGGCGCGGGGACCCAGCGAGCGGCGCGGGGACCCAGCGAGTGGCGGGACGACTGGACTGCGGGAGAGCGTGAGCGGTGGCAGGCCGCTGAGGGGGTGGGAACGGGGGGCGCCTTGGGTGTCAGCGGCCGGGGCTGAAGACTCATCGCCTCGAGTGCATCGCCTCGAGTGCTGTGACAATCACCGCTTCTCGGAAGCGAGATGTGTAGGATCCTGAGACCGAGATACCGAGATAGTTAGGTCTACTGCACGACGATCAGGGGGATGGGGACGCTGACGACCTCTTTGCCGCGCAGGACGCGGACGTTGACCTTGTCGCCGGCGCGGTACTTGTCGAGCACGTTGTAGAGGTCGTCGTAGCTTTTCACGCGTTCGTCGTTGATCCCCACGATGATGTCACCCGGCACGATGCCGTTGCGCTCGAGGGTCATCCCTTTCAATCCGGCGGCTTCTGCCGGGGTGCCCTTCTGCACGGAGATGATGGCAACGCCTTCGACGCCGAGCCGGCGCTCGATGCGCTGATCGTTGTCCACGCGCACGCCGAGGCCGACTTGCTCGGCGTGTCCGGTTCGGATGATCTGCGGCACGACGCGCAGAATGGTGTTGGCAGGCACCGCGAAGCCGACGCCGGCGCTGGTCCCGCTCTTGCTGTAGATGGCGGTGTTCATGCCCAAGAGGCGTCCCTGCGAGTCGAGCAGCGGCCCACCCGAGTTGCCGGGGTTGATGGCGGCGTCGGTCTGAATCATGTCGCGAATCGTGACCCCGCCAATGCCGTCCACCGCGCGCCCGAGTGCGCTCACGACCCCCACGGTCAGCGTTTGGTCGAGGCCGAAAGGGTTGCCGATGGCGATGGTCTTTTGACCGACTTCGATCAGCTCACCGATTTGCGGCTTCCTGATCGGGTGCAGTTTCTCTTTGGGTGCGTCGATCTTCAGGACCGCTATGTCCTTGCGTGGCTCGATCCCGCGCACTTGCGCATCGTGCGAGGAGTGGTCCTGAAGCGTGACGGTCAGGCTCTGTGCCTCGTGGATCACGTGATAGTTGGTCACGATGTGGCCTGCTTCGTCCCAAACGAAGGCGGACCCGGAGCCCGCAGGAACTTCGACGCGCCCCGCAAAGTAGTCGAAGACAGCGCGCTTCTGGGTAACGAAGGCCGCGGACGCGCCGGCTGCCTTGAACACGCTGATGGTGTTGGCTTCGTCCTCCGTACGTGCGCCCGGGCTCAAGGGCACGATGGGTGGTGCGGGCTTGGGCGCCGGCACGGTGGAGGGGATCGGCGGAACTTCCACGGCCGTGCCCGCGTCCGCCGAACTCGACAGCTTCTCGCAGCCCGCCATGAAAGGGCCGAGCGCGAGCAGCGCACCGAGCGCTGCCTCGAAGGATCTGGTTCTGAGGGACATCGCCCGGAGCTTAGCCCAAACGCCGTTGCGACGTTCCAATAACCGTCCGGCCTGGGTCACTCGCTGCGCTTCACGAAACGCAGTACGAAGCGGTCACTCGTGCCGCGGCGCTCGCCCGCGGTGCGGGGCGAGGCGTTCCAGTCACGTGTGTCGTCCGGGTTCGCCAGGAAATCTGCCGTGCCCGCCAGATCGAAGCCGGCCTGGGTCACTTCCTCGATGACGACGCCCGGTTCGATCCGATGCAGCGCTTCGGTCACGCTGGTGCCCGCGCCTTTCGTCGCGCTGTGGTCGACGATACCGTAGACGCCACCGGGCTTGAGCGCCGCGTGGATCGCTCGATTCATGCGCGTGCGATCGACCTTCAACCACACGGTATCGTGGTAGAACATGATCAAGAGCACACTGTCGAGGTCACGAACCTCCGGCGGGAACGGCTCGTCGAACGGTGTATCCAGGCGGACCACGTTCTGCATGATCGGTTTGGCGAGGCGTGCGCTCCAGGGAGCCTCCGCGAAACGTTCCAGGATGAACTTGGAGTTCTGTCCGTACACCTTCCCGCTGGGACCGACGACGCGCGCCAGCAGCTCCGCCATGTAGCCTCCGCCGGCCCCGAGCTCGCCCACGCGCTGCCCGGCGGAAATACCGAAGAACTCGAGCAGCTGCACCGGCTTGCGCTGGACGTCGAGCGCCCGATCTTCCAGCGAGCGATCCTGCGCGCCCACTGCCTGTTCGATCGCGCTGTCGCTCGCAGTCGCAGGCTCCGGCGTCGTGGCTGGTTCCCGGGAGCTAGTGACGAGTATCGGCGCCGGTTCGGGCGCTGGAGTCGGGGCCGCGGCTGGTTCTGGCGGTGCCCCCTGCGTCGCGCAAGCCGCCAGGAGCGCGCTGAGCGAAATGACTGAAAGCCCGACTAGCCGCGGTCGCGTCATGCCCGACGCTGTAGCGGACAAATCGCGAGAGGACCAGCGCGTGACTCAGTAGGGCGACTTCAGGTCGCGCGCGGACTCGAGGACGGGGCCGGTCTTCGGGTGGGTTCGCTTGGTGGGTTTCGAGGGCCGGCCGCTCGGCGCTACCGGGCGAGCGGTTGGCTGCTCAGAGGCTGCAGCGTCGCGTGGGGCCATGGCTTCCGCCGCAGCGGGTAACGGTCGAGTGCTCTCGAGCGTCGGCGGCGCGGGGTGCGCCTGCGCGGGCCGCTCCAGCGGTGGGGGCAAAATGCCGGCTTCTGGTGGACCGGCGGCCGACCGCGGTGCGTCCGAGGCCTGCGCCGCCGATGCCTCAGGTGCATCGTTCGACGCCAGCGTCACGATCCCTACCCCGATCGCCAGCAGGAGAGCAGCGCCGCCTGCATACAGCACGATGTTGTTGCGCGTCCTCGGCGCACGAGGTGCCGGAAGGCTTTGCGTGGCGTCGCCGCGCGGCCGCGCGCTGTAGGTCAAGCCTTTGAGCGTCGCGATGCTGGGGGTCGCGAGCTGGTCCGTGGGACCGGGAGGCACCGAGAGCAGAGCCTGGGCCGTCTTGCGTCGCCGCTGTTCCATGCGATCGCCGAGCATCTGGGTCATGAGCTCCGCGATGTCGGCTTCGGAGTCTCCCCGCAGGTTCGGTGGCACGGCGCGCTCGAGCGCGCTTCGCATCTCTTCGGCGCTCGAGAAGCGTTGCTCGGGATCTTTTTCCAAGCCCTTGAGAATGACGTCGGCGACGCGGGGCGGCAGGCTCTCGTTCAGGGCCCGCGGCGAACGCGGCGTAATGCTCGAGCTGATCTGCCAGAGCGTCTCCCCGATGTCGGCGCCCGCGAACGGATACCTCGTCGTCACCAGGCGATAGAGCAGCACGGCCAGCGCGAACACGTCGGTGCGCGCATCGAGCGCGCCGCCCTGGATCTGCTCCGGCGCCATGTACGAGAATTTACCCTTCAGCCCCTTGTCGGCATCGAGCTCTTCCGTGCCCGCGGCCTGAGCGATGCCGAAGTCGGCGAGCTTCACCGTGCCCGAGAACGAGATCAGGATGTTCGGCGGCGACACGTCACGGTGCACGAGGCCCAGGGGTTTGCCAGACGGGTCACAGGCCTTGTGCGCGGCATCCAGGCCTTTGCACAGCTGGTTGGCGATCGCCACCACGTGCTTGAGCGACATGGGACCGTCGATCTTGTGCAGTAAGTCAGCCAGCGATTCGCCGTCGACCCACTCCATCACCAGGTACGGGATACCCTGGTGTAGGTCGAAGTCGAGGGTCTCGGCGACGTGCGGGTTCTTGATGTGCGACGCCAGCATCGCCTCGTCGCGCAGCATCCGCTGCATCTCCTCGGAGAACGCCTCGTTGGCGAGCAGGGTTTTCAGCGCGACGATTTTGCGGAACCCCTGACTGCCCCGCAGCTTCGCCGCCCAGACCTGTCCCATCCCGCCTTTGCCAGCGGGAAATAGCAGCTCGTAGCGTCCCAGCAAATCTCCGGCTTCGAAGTTACGAAGGTGCGGCATGTGAGGTAAAGGGTGCGTGCGATCCCCGCAATGCGACCACGCACGGTTCACAAACGGTCGCTGGGCCCGCGCGCTATAGGTGGCAATTTTCGCTCCGTGGCTTTTTTGTTGGCCGCTCCAGCGCTCATAACCGGTAGCCGTAGGTGGGAGGGTGTGGCTGGGCTCACGACGTGCCGATCGCGGAGGAATGCAAAGGCTCTGCATCGAGCTCCACTGACACGGCAGGATGCCCTTTGTTACACTGGTGGGACGCTGATGAACGACCCGAGCTCGAAGTCGCCGCCATCCGGCGGAAGCGGCGAGAAGGCACGCGTCCGCGGAGATGGCGGCTTGGGTCGGGTTCAGCGGGCGCTGCTGGAATCTGCGCCGAAGATCACCGAACGCGTCGAGTCCGATGCCGCCATGGAATCCCTGCGGCCCGATTCCTCCGCTGAACCCCTGTGGGACGGGCGCATCCGCATCAAGGGCGAGGTGGGCCGGGGTGCGATGGGCTTCATTCTGCGCGGCAGAGACACACGTCTCCGGCGCGAGTTGGCGCTCAAGGTGGCACCGGCGCCGCGCGAGGAATTGCCCAAACAGCAGCTGGCCCGCTTCATCGAAGAGGCCCAGGTCACCGCCCAGCTCGAACACCCCAACGTGGTGCCCGTCCACGATTTCGGTGTCGATCCGGATGGCCGCGCCTACTTTTCGATGAAGCTAATCCGGGGCCAATCTCTCGAAGAGATCATCGATAAGCGCGCGCGCGGTGATGCCAAGACCCTCTCTGAGTTCGGCTTGCGACGTCTGCTCGATATCTTCATGCAGGTGTGTCAGGCGCTCGAATACGCGCACGCCAAGGGGGTGATTCATCGAGACCTCAAGCCCGCGAACATCATGGTCGGGGACTTCGGTGAAGTGTTGGTGATGGACTGGGGGGTCGCCAAGCTCAAGGGGCGCCCGGACCGCCCCATGGCGAGCTCGAATCCATCTCAACCGGATTCCGAGACCAGTCCGTTGCCGTCGATGGTGAGCACCGAAGGCAAGGGCGTCTCGTCCGTGAGGGCCGAGAAGACCGCGTGGCGCACGCAGCTCGGTACCGTGGTCGGGACGCCGGCGTACATGTCACCCGAGCAGGCACAGGGTGACTCGGTCGACGAACGCAGCGATTTGTATTCCCTCGGTGTGATGCTCTACGAACTGCTCACGGGTAGGGTTCCGTTCGACGACGACGACCCGCTGGTGATCATGACTCGCCACCTTTCGGACGCACCCGAGCGCCCGAGCGCGGTCAACCCCAGCGCTCCGCAGGCCTTGGAAGAGCTGGCGCTCCGCATGCTCGAGAAAGACCCGGAACGCCGCTCGCTGACACTCGCTCAAGTGCGTGCCCACATCCAGAACTACATCGAGGGCGTCGGCGTGAGCTACCGCAGCGACTCCTGGTGGGCGAACCTGCTGTGGAGCTCGGGCGCCCTGCTGCTGTTCGTGTTCCTGGTTTGGTACCTCACCGGTCAATCGATTTCCGCAGTGCTCGTGCTGGGGCCGTCGGGCGTGCTGAACGCTGGGGGGTGGTTCTTGCTCACGCTCGCGGTTGGTTACCCGCTCTGGAGCGTCGTGCACGTACTGAGGCAGAGCCGAGCGGTGCACGATCGCTTCCGCCCAGCGGATGCCGACGAGCGCTTCGTTTCCGGCTTCTTGGCGCACAGGTCCTACTCGGCCGCGATGGCGCCGTTGTTCCAGTTGGCGTTCATCGTCGAGCTGATCAGCGCCAGCCTACACCGTGCTTCGCTGGGCACCGTGACACCGGCCGAGCTGTTGCCCCGTGTGCTGGTGCAGATGCGAGCCGAATGGACGCAGGCGCTGATTGCGATCCTCGTGTTTCTGTTCGGCTACCTGTTCCTGCTGTCGACGGAGGTCCGCTTCGCCCGCAAGGTGGACTATTACCACCTGCTGGTGACGAGGCCACGCTGGGAATCGCTGTGGCCCGTGTTCTTGATCCTGGTGCTGCTCACGACCATCGTGGCGACCGACGTGCTCGAGTGGAGCTTGAGCAGCAGCAGCGGCAGCTTCTCTGATTTCGTACTGGCGCAAGGCCGCGCCCAAGGCCTGAACCCCTTCGAGGTCGTCAAGACATTGGTGTTTCAGGGAACATTTCTCTTGGGCTTGGTGGTGAGCGCGCTGGCTCTCTCGTTTCCCTTCGCCGAGATGCTCACGGCGCTCAGAATGCCCTATCAACCGGCGGACGAAGCGTCGGTCAGCAGCCGCAAGCAATACTTTTTGAGGTCGCTGGCCGTATTCCGAGTGCTACGCGCCAACTGGTTGTACGGCGGTGCCATGATCGGCAGCCTCACGGCGATCACCATCTTGTCCGACGACACCGGACGGCCCTTACTGCAAAAGGTGGTGTACATCCTGGGGCCCTCGCTGATTGGCTTTTTGGGCTACTGGGCGAGCCAGCGCTACGTACGGCGCTTCTTGTCGCACGCGCCCGCGGTGGAACGCATGCTCGACGCGGAGACCGAGACGGCGCGCGTCGAACAACGCGAGATCTTGCTGGGGCGGCTCACCGGCACTTCGCTCCAGTGGCAGCTCGCGCAGCTAGTGGTGCCGGTGGTATGCATACTCGCGTACTTGGTGTGGACGGGCAGCGGCATCCACCAGCAGGCGATCCGCCAACTGATCATGCCCGTGACGATGAAGGGCTGGTTCTTGATCCTGCCCTACGCGCTGTTGGTGCCGGTGCTCTTGCTGCGAGACCCTGCCCAACGCTGGCTCTTGCGAAAGAAGCCCACGCTGTCCTCGTCGGCGACCCCCAGCTGATTGCGTAGAGTCGATCGCGCAAGGCGTGTTCGGCGGAAACCGTGGCGGACGTCAGTCGTTGACGCATTCGCCGTCGACGCATTCGAGCGCGGCGCCGCTGCAGCCATCGCCGCTTTCGGTCTCGCAGCAGGGTTCGCCCAGTGCACCGCAGTCCGCCTGGCACATCGGCCCCTGGTCGCCGCCGCTGGCGACACACGTACTTTCTGCCTCACAACGCGGGCCGTCTCCCATCGGGCAGCACGGCTCGCCGTCCCTGCCGCATGCGGAGCAGACGTCATCATCGCTGCAGACGGCGCCGTCGTTGCAGCCGGAGCCCGGTCCGGGGCAACAGGGTTCCCCAGCGCCGCCGCACGCCGAACACTCGTCGTCGTCGGTGCACACCAGATCGGCGGCACAACCGCCG
>JAICQQ010000093.1 GCA_025937785.1 Polyangiaceae bacterium | reverse complement strand
GCACGAAATCGAATTCGACGTGATGGACTTCGTGCGCGACGCCGAGGCCCGCGGCTTCACGATTCCGGGCACTCAAATCAATGCCGTGGCCGTGGGCTTCGAAATCTGGGAAGGGCCGATCGCCAGCCTCGAGTCGGTCGACTTCTACGTCGACGTCGAGTAACGCGCTGCCCGCTGAGTCTAGTTGACGTCCCCAACTCGGGGGCATTCGGACAGCTGGGTATCGTCTTGGCCCATGATGTACACGTTGACGATCCAACTCACCGCTTCGGCGTCGGCCAGGTCCTCTGGACGAACGAGCCCACCACCGCCGAAGCTGCTGGCGTGCGCTAGCGTCGCGGTGAGCCGCGAGCAACCCACCTCACTACGTTCCGGACGCCAGTTCAGACGCATGTTGCGCACGGTGCTGAACTCACTGGCGGGGGTGCGCTGGGTGTCTTCCAAGTCTCGCGAGTTGTCCGGTGTGTACAGATGCAGATTGGCGGCGACATCCTCGCCGAGGTCCTCGGACTGGAACGGCAAAAGAATCGGAACCGGCGGCGGTCGATCAGCGAGCGTGTCCGAGGGGAACATGACCTGAATGGGTTCCCCGAGCGGCGGGTCGACGTTCAGGTAATGGATGTAGGGGCGGGTCTGTTCCGGATCGGCGAGGTCCGGTGGGCTTGGCATCAAGCAACCGCTCGCGACGAGCACCGAAGCGAAGGGCAAGGCCCGCGTCCAAGTCTGCATGCAGCTCCAAGGCTAAGAGATTCGAGCGGTCGGAGCAAACCCGACCGACAGACTCAGCGGACGGTCAACGCGCCTCCAACGGATGCGATGACCGAGAAACCTCCAAGGCTCGCGCCCACGGGGTCCGGCAGCTCGGGCGGCCGAGCGCGGTAGCGGCCGTCGGCCCCCAGCCACAACGCTCCTGCGCCGAGAACTTCGCCCCAGCGTAGGCCCAGGTCGACGACGAAGCTCGAGCTGGTCCGCTGCCCCGTCGGGTGAGACGACGCTGCGGCGGAGAACCACTCCCCGCCGAACGCGAGCAGGACACCCGGGCCTCTTGCAGCGAACGGTGCCCCCCAAGCCACGCCCACCAGAGCATCGAAGGCGAGCAGCCGGGTATCCGGGGTCGCACCAAACCGTACCGATTCGAACGACGTGGCTGCCCAAGACCCCCAGCCCCAGGCGAAGTCGAGGCGCGGGCCGAGGGCGACTCCGGCCGGATCAGGCCAGCGCTCGAGGCTGACACCCAGCCCGGCACCCCCCACCGCCGCGCTGGGCTTCTGCTTGGGCGGCGGATTCTCGGAGTCAGCCGCGACCGCGACGATCGGTTCCGGAGCGCTGTCGTTCAGTGGCGGAGCTGGCGTCGCCTCGGTAACGTCCGGCAGCGGGTGAGTCGGAGTGGGTCCGGCAGCGAGCAGTTGTTCGATCGCCGCCAGCACGCGCTCGACGGGCTCTCCGTCGTTGGGGAAGGGCTGGGTCCGAGGTGCATCGGGAAAGGCTAGTGTCACGCTGCCGAAAGCGCCGTCACAGCGCACGACGACGCTCTGGGGCGTGGGCGGGGGCGCGCCGTGCACCAGCAAACGCACTCGGGCATCCAGTTCTTGCTGCTGGGCGGGGCTGATCTCACAGTGGATGGTCACGCTGAGATCGGCTGCGTCTGCTGGACGCACGGCGGTCGCAATCAGCATGATCGCGAAGCCAGGGTGGAGTAGACCGATGCGCGCCAGCACCCGAAGATCCACGCTGAAGCTTCAGCCAAACGCCAGCGAACTCAAGCAGAATCATTCGGCGCTCGATGAGTGTCTTCGGGACCGATCGATTTCGACGGGTGCGGCGACACACTGGTGGTGCCACCCTTGAGGGCCATGCTATCGGTAGAGTCGCCTGCGAACTGTGCGGTGCCAGAGTTCGAGGCAACTGTGTTGGCCGAGTCGGTGCTGGGCAGGCGCACGCCGGCTTCCACGGCCCACCCGTCCGGACCGCTTGGAGCGGGGGCGGTGGCCGCCGCCGAAGTGAACACTGACGAGCTCCTGGCCTTGTTGTATCGCCAGCTGCGCCGGCTCGCCGGGCCGCGGTCCGATCTCGACGACATCGTGCAGGCGGCGGCCGAACGCGCCCTGAAGTCCTTGCCTCGCTTCGAAGGGCGTGCCCAGCTGTCTACGTGGACCTATGGGGTGGCGTATCGCACCCTCCTCGATCACGACCGGTGGTATGCCCGCTTCAAACGTCGTTACATTCATGCAGAGGACGTGGAAACGGCGGAACAGCCGACGCCCGTCGATTCGGAGGCACTCCTGATTGAAGTGGAACGAGCGCGCCGTTTGTACGTCGCGCTCGACCAACTGCCGCAAGCCAAACGCGCAGTACTGATACTGCACGATCTGGAAGGGTTGCCGGCGAGCGAGGTGGCCACGGTGGTGGGTGTGAACGAAGGCACGGTGCGATCGCGTCTGCGCGACGGCCGCGCCAAGCTGGTCCAGCTCTTGGCGCGCGACCCGCTTTTTCGATCAGGAGAGTGCCCGTGACTCGGTCGAATCCGCCCCCCGGGGTCGTCGCGCCGGTCTCCGAGCGCTTCGACTCTGCGTTCGCCGATGGAACCCCGGATGGCGAGCGCAGCGCTTCGCCGCTGGCCGTGGCCTACGCCGCGTACCGACGCACTGCCCCATCCGAGCGCGAAGTGAGCCTCGGCGTCGCGCGCGTTCGAGCGCGGTTGCACGCCAGGCGACGACGCTTTCGGACAGGGGCCCTGTTGGCGTTCACCGTGGTGTTCGCGGGCGCTCTCGCGTATGCGGCTGGCGCGCTCGGCGTTCGCCCGTTTTCCTCTGTTTCGAACACTTCCGCGCCCGCCAGCGAGCGCCCGCTCGGCGCTCGGCCCGAGCGATCGCCCGCAGCTAGCGCGCCCGCCGCGTCCGCTGCGGCGCTGCCCCCCGTGGTAGCTCGCGAGCTCCCGAGCGGAGCCGCGCCCGCTGCGCCGTCGATCAGTGCCTCGCCTCCGGGCTCCGCTTCCCATGCCAGTTCGAACGCCGTCGAACCGACTCGAACGCGCGCGGCGAGATCCTCCGCCGCTCATCCCAGCCCTCTCGGCGCTCGCTCGGCGCGCCCCGCTCGAGACCGCACGAGCTCGGCCGCTTGGGCCGTCGTCGCTGAATCGATGGCGGCAGATGACCATGCCCGGGCCGAGGGGGCGCTGCGCGAGCTAGCCAGATCCGAGTCCAGCGACACTCGCAACAACGCGCGGCTCGGCCTCGCTCAACTGGCGCTGGGCCGTGGCGATTGCGCTGAGGCACGGCGCTTGGCGCAGCGCGTGCTGCAAGGCACGCCCAGCGCATACGCCCGACGTCGTGGTGAAGAGGTGTTGGCCCGCTGCGCCCAGCGTTGAGCGTCGAAGCCACCGAACCCTGGCTGGCGGAATTCAGGGGTTCTCGCCCGCGGGAGCTGGACAGCCCGGTGCCTCCGGATCCGTCCGGCAATTAGCGTCGTGCCGCGTGGGGTCGTACTTGGTTCCGGACTTGATGCAGTAGGACCCAGTCAGCTGACGGCGCGTCCTCGCGCCATCGGTCGCCAGCTCGGGCACCAGCTCTTCGCAAGCGTAGCCGGAAGGGCACTCGCAGTACTGGACGTCAGGGTCCGGTCCGTCGCAGCGGCAGGAGCAATAAACGGAGTCGTCCGGCGTCCGATCCACGCGCCAAGGTTCGACGGGAACGTCCACGGACTCGCCCGCGTCCAAGCCGTCGGTTCCCGGGATCCGGCAGCGCTCCGGCGCATCGGGTGGCAAGCTCGAGCTCTCGGGTGTTTGACCATAGGGGCAGCTGACGCGGCCCTGAAAATGATTCACGAGGCAAACGCGGGTCTCGCACTGAAACGAGCGACTTTCGATGTACACCTCGGACACGGCGAAGTTCGAGAAACTCGGGCGATACTCGTCTTCGGGGATGCACGGGTCACCCACACCGTCCGGGTCACAGCCGGTCGTCCCGAGCGCTGCCGCGACGAGGTTTGCCGTGAAGAACGTCGCGTGAAAAACGGTGCGGCCCAACGTTCGCGTGGTGATGCGCAGCATGAGGTCCTCTCGTGATGACAGGGCGCGCGGTAGACGCGCTCCTTGGTTGATGGAGCTGATGATTGAGTCGCCGCGCTTCGTGAATTCGAGCGGACATTTCGTGCGTGACGTGACCTTGCTTGACGGACCTCGAGCGCGCTGCGACATTTGTGTGCGCATGTCAGAGACGAAGTTGCCCACGCTGGCTCTCTTGGTAGTTGCGGCGCTCGTGGGTGGAGCAGCGGGGGCAGGTGCCACCTGGGCGCTCTCGAAGAAGCCCGACGGTTCTGCCAAGCTCAAGGCCGACAAGTCGAGCGACGCACGGGCGCGCGCCGACGAAAACGAGGCCATGTCCTATCGGCTCGACCGCCTCGAGAACGATCTGCGCGCCCTCCGCAAGCAGAAGCAATCGACCGACGCGTTGCGGAAGTACGCAGAAGCACTCGACAAGAAGGGCGGCAAAGACGCGGGCGCCACGCGCGAAGGAAGCGACGAAGAAGCGCTCGAACCGGTCGTCGATGGCGAGGATCCGTCGTTCGAACTCGCGGTACGCACGGTGCTCGACCGTGTGGATTGGGAGCGAGAGGAAGAACGCAAGGTCACCGAGACCAAGCGTCGCGAAGAGCGGGCCCAGCGACAGACCGGTCTGCTCGCGGAGCGCCTGAAGCTCACACCGCCCCAGACCCAGAAAGTCCAGCAGATCCTGGTGGAACAAATGAACACGTTCCGGAGCCTGCGCGAAGGCGACGAGGGGGGCGCGCCGCGCCCCGCGAATCGCGACGAATGGCGCGGGCGCGTCGAATCGATCCGCACCGAGACGGAGCGAAAGCTCGCGCAGGTTCTGAACGATGAGCAGATGACCAGCTATCGCGCGTTCGTGGACGAAGAGGGCTTCGGGCCGCGCGGTGGCCGCGGCAGATTCGGCGGCGACAACACCGAGAACCGCTAGCCAGCGGCCAGTTCGATAAGGCCCGGTCGGGCACTTCGGGCTAAGCTGTAGACGTGACCAACGTTGCTTCCATCGCCGACACGCCGGGTCCCTGGCGTTCTTACAAAGAGAAGGTCGCGCGCATCGCTCAGCATATCGTGGATGCGCAACAGCCGATTCGCGTGCTGGACCACATCAAGTGGTCGCCGGAGGTGTTCGAGCGGTTTCGTGACTCGCGCTGGCGCGAACCGCCTCAGGTAGGCCCGGACTTTTACCAGGGGACGTACCTCGGCTTCGAGCCCGAAACCAAGAAGCGCGAGTTCAGAGAAATCGCGAAGACGGTCGATCGCGAGCTCGGTGACAAGGACGCGATCGGCTCCATTCTTGCGGACAGCGCGCGCGAGTACGGGCTGGTCGTCGAGCTCCTGGAAAGTCGAGGAACGCCGCGCTTCTACGAGTTGAGCCGCCGCTTGTACGGTTCGTCGCGCGATCGTTTTGCGGACGGCGTGACCGAGGTGCGCCACGTAGCTCACGATCTCTACGACACGCTCACGAACCTCGACGATTCGCTGCTCGGCCCGCAGTTAGCGCGGGACATCGAGGCTGCCGAGGTCGTCCAGATCCTGAATCAGGCGTTGGGCGAAGTGTTCGGCGACGGGGTGATCCGGGTCATACTCGACGACGGTATCGTGGCGGATGCGGCCGCCGGCAGCGACTACATCAAGATCCGCCAGGGGGCCCGCTTCAACCGGCGCGACGTGCGCATCTTGGAGGTGCACGAGGGCTGGGCGCACGTGGCGACCAGCTTGAATGGGCAGCAGCAGCCGGTGGCGCGCTGGCTCGCGAAGGGGCCGCCCCGCGTCGCCGCGACGCAAGAGGGGCTGGCTGCCGTGCTCGAGATTCTAACGCTGGTCTGTTACCCGAGCCGCGCGCGCCGCCTCAATGATCGCGTGCTCGCGGTGGAGAAGGCCGAAGCGGGCGCGAACTTCTTGGAGGTCTTCGAATGGTTCCGCACCGAAGGCTACGACGAAGAGGTCTGCTTCTGGAACACGCAACGCGTGTTTCGGGGTGGCATGGTCGAAGGCGGGGCACCGTTTACCAAAGACATCGTCTACATGAAGGGGATCGTCACCAATTTCAGCTTTTTGCAGAGTGCGATCGCCATCGGGCGCCCGGAGCTCATCCGCTGGATGTTCGTGGGCAAGGTCGCCATCGAAGACATTCCGGTCCTGGCGCAGCGCGCGCACGAGGGCATCGTACGGCCGCCCAAGTTCGTCCCCAAGCTGTTCGAAGATCTGAACGGGCTCGCGATGTGGCTGGCGCTCTCGACGTTTTGGGGGCGCCTGAACAACCGGGCGATCGTTCGCCACTACGAAAAGATGTTCGAAGAAGGCTGATGCTGCCGCTCAGCTCGTTCACAGGCAACGTGCTCCGGGTCCGTCACGGGTCACGAGCGCGACCAGGTCGGAGAACGTAGGCGTGCGGCGGGAGCGATTGTTGATCCATTCCACTTTGCCGCTGGTCGCGTCGCTGCGCACGCCCCAGATGGGCAGCGCCTCACCGGGCGAGAACGAATAGCGCAGGTCGCCCAGCACGCTCGGATCCTCGGGGTCCCAAGCTACCCAGTCCGCCGAGAACCAGCGGAGCAAACGCTCGGCGCGGCGGCTCGCGGGGTGCATCCGTTCGGCGATCCGCGGGTCGTCGAGCGGATTCTTCACGACCGGCACGCTCGTTCCCGGTGTGACGCAGGTGTCACCCAGCAGCGGAACCCGCAGCTTGTCGACGTAATAGCGCGCGCCGCTGCGGTAGAGCGAGCGCCAGGCAACGTTGTTGCTGATGGTCGGGAACACGGCGCTGCGTTCCAGCGCGTGGCCGCGCTCTCGCGCGATCTCCCGCTGCAGGCGCTCCGCGCGCAGCTGCTGCATCGCCCCGAGCCCCATCACGCAGGTGCCCCAGAGCAAGCCCCAGCGCGCCCAGCGCCCCGTGCCGCGCACGGTCGCTGCTATCACGGCGGCGAGCAGTGGCAGCGTGAACAGCACGTCGACGACCGAAATGAAGCTGAGGCTCACGCGAAGCTCCGAGAACGGCCAGAACAACAGCGTGCCGTAGGTGGTGCACGCATCGAGCAGCGCGTGTGTGGCGTAACCAACGCTGCTGGCGAGCACGACGCAACGCCACTGTGCGCGGAGGCTCCGCGCCACGAGCCAAGGCAGCGCGGCGAGGGCGCCCCCGATCGGAATGAACAGCAACGAGTGCGTGAAGTGGCGGTGAAACTCGATCGCCAGCAGCGGGTCGGAGTCGCTCCGGATCAAGACGTCGAGATCTGCCGCCATACCGCCCAGCGCGCCCATGGCTGCGAGCTTCGCTGCGCTCAGCGGAACCCGCTGCGCGAGGAGCGAGAGCGTCGCGGCGGCACCGAGCGCGCCTTGGGTCACGGGATCCATGGCGCAGTTGTAGCGAGCCTGCGCTCCGGTACCAGCGAACAGCCGGTCGGCTAGTCTTCGCGCGGCCTAGTCTTCGCGCGGCGGAGGTGGTTGGCTCTTCATTTTCGAGCGCAGCACGGCCTTCGCCAGGGCGCGCACGCACAAAAGCGCCTGATCCGCTCCGGGTTCAACCGCGAGCACGGGCACGATGCCCGTCAGTGATTGCCACTCTTGTGCCAGCGCGGGGCCACCGAAGACCGCCGTGGGCACGTTGAGTTTGCCGGGCGACAGCGCACGGCTCAGTCGCTCGAGGGCCGTGCTGGAATAGTGAGCGCCCTCACTCAACGCATCGTTCAACACGAGCGCGTCGAGGTACGGCACCAGACGCTCGAGATCGTGCCCCTTCGAGCCGTCGCCTTCCCAGGGATCGGCGGGGAAGGTCGCGAACGCAAAGCGCGGTCGATACCCCTGCACCTCACCCAAGGTGAGTTCGCTGTTTCGAAGGCCCAGCTGCTCGGTAAACCGCTCGCTGACACCCCCGATCACCGCCACTTGGAACAAGATCTCACGATGTTCACCGTCAACCGTAGGCATCTTCTATGGAATCCTCCGCGCAGGGATCGTGATCACAGCCCTCCTGAGAATTCATAGGGCAAGTCGCCACCGGAGTCCACTCAACGTCGTGAGCGCCGGCCATGATGTCGACCACAAAAGCCCACACGTTCGGCTCGCTCGGATGCGGCGCGCCCGCGGCAAGTTCCGGAACGAAGGGCGATGTGAGGTCCGCTCCGCGCGACGCCGGGTCCCGGGCGGGACGCCCGCGGCTGGTCATGCATTCAGTGACAACCGTTTGGCCGTTTCACCTGCTTTTTGGCCGTGGGCATAGGCCGCACGTATCGTGCCCGTTCGCAGTATGCACCTGGAAAAGTGGCAACGGATGTCCTCCTGTCTCGCACCCGCGCTGTGCGCGTTCTCCGTGGGATGCTCCCACGACGACGGCCCGAAACTGGCCAAAGACAGCGCGAGCGCGGCGGAGCTTCGTGCAGGTCAGGCGGCACCAGTGCGGTCGGAGGTTGCCGCGGCGGGGGAGCTGCGTGAACCCATTCGCCGCGGTGCGCGGGGCTTCGGGCGGTTGGTCAGGAGCGAACATCCAAAGATCTCGTTCAAAGACGAAGAGGGTACGGGTGCCGATCGGCTGATGACGGTGCGCTTGCGCACGCGCCTGCATCGTCTGGCGGAGCGCGTGGACGCCGAGTGGCCCGGTGTGGGGCTGCGCGTGACCGAAGCCTGGGACGAGGATGTGGAGCACGGTAAGCGCAGCTTGCATTACGAAGGTCGCGCTGCGGATCTGACCACGTCGGACCGTGACTCGACCAAGCTCGGAAGGTTGGCAGGCTTGGCGGTGGCCTCGGGTTTCGACTGGGTGTATTTCGAGGATGCGTCACACGTGCACGTGTCGGTGCGGCCCTAGCAGTTTGCCCGAGCCGGGCAGTCGTGTACGCTGCCCGCGATGCAGCTGGGTCGTGTCGCGGAGATATCCAAGGTTTTCCTCGAAGAAGGGCTTGGGCTCGGCGACCAGAGCGACACACTGGAGGCGGCGCCTCCCGCTGGCTTGGACGAGCAACGCGCGCGCCGCTTGCGCCGAGCTCTGGAACGGTTGGGGCCGACGTTCGTCAAGTTCGGGCAAATGCTGGCCACGCGCGTCGACCTCTTCGGGCCCGAGTTTTTGAGGGAGCTCGGCAAGCTGCGCTCGCAGGTACCGCCGTTCTCCACCGCAGAGGCCAGGGCCAGCATCGAGAAAGAGCTGGGCCGAGCCATCGAAGAAGTGTTCGCCGAGTTCCCGGATCAGCCCATGGCGTCAGCGTCGATCGCGCAGGTGTATCGCGCAAGGCTGCGTGACGAGGCCACGTGGGTGGCGGTCAAGGTCCAGCGACCTCGCCTGCAAGAGACGCTGTCCTCGGATTTGGCGGTGCTGATCGAAGTATCGCGCTTCGTCGATCGCTTGGTTCCCGCCTATCATCGGAGCCTGGTGCACCGGGTGGCAGTGGAGTACGCGGCCCGCGCACGGCAAGAGATCGACTTCCTCGCCGAGGCAAACGCCATGGCGCGCTTCCAAGAAGTGCTCGAGACTTTGCCCGAGTTCCGCGTTCCAGCAGTACGCCTCGACTTGTGCAGCGAGCGCCTGCTGGTGATGGACTGGTTCGATGGCCCGCTGCTGGACGAAGTCGAAGGCCCGCAGCGTTTGCGCGAAGTCGGAGTCGAGCCGCGCTCCTTGGCGAGTGCGATGCTGCGCCTGCAGCTCGGAATGTCCTACGAGCACGGCTTCGTGCACGGGGACACGCACCCCGGCAACATCATCTTGTTGCCGGAAGGGCGCTTCGGTCTAATCGACTTCGGTTTGCACGGGACCGTTCCCCGCCGGCTGTGCGACAAGATGCTCGAGCTGTTGTTCTACCAGAGTTGGGGACGTACTGACGAGGCCGTCAGCGCGTTCTTGCAGATCTTTACGCCGGATCCCGAGCTGGACCTGGAAGAGTTCAGCCGCGAACTCAAGCGCGTGCTCACGCAGAACGACGCGCGCTCGGCGCGCGACAGCAAGCTCACGGCACAGCTGGTCGAAGGTCTACGGCTCGGCGCTCGCTATCGACTGCAGGCGCAATCGGACTTGTTCGTGGTGATCCGTAATTTGACCATCGTCGAGGGCATCGTGCTCACCTACTGTCCCGACATGGACTTGATCGGCGAGGTCCGTGAGATCTTGGGCAGCATCTTGCAGCGCAGGGCGTTCGGAACGTTGATGCGAGGCGAGTTGAAGCAGGTACTGCCGCTGTCGCTGCTCACGCTGTCGCAGCGGCCGCTGTTGCTCGACCGAATGCTGCGGCTCGAGCGCTCGTTCATCGACGCACAGACGCTCGGCGAGTTTCTGCGACACGAAGGCGTGTTGGAGCCGCCCAAGCGGGTTCGGGCGCTGCCGCCGTGGTTGCCCCTGCTGTTCGGTGTCGCTGGCGGAGTCGCGGCGAGCCTCGCGCTGCGTTGGCTCCTGGGTTGACGCCGGAGTCGGCCTCTGCACGCAGCGGCTGCAAAAAGCGGGCAAGCTGAGCACTCGAACGCCCGACTTGCGGCTTCTAGCGCTCAGTTTCCGGGGCAGGACGGACGTCGCTCGCGCGAGTGGGTGGGTGCAGGCCGGCGTGCGCTTCGGTGTGCACACCGATACCAAGCCAGGAATACGTTGGTGTTCGCGCTGCCTTACGGCCAGCGGTGCCCGCGTCGTGTGCGCCGCGCGCAGGGGGCTCGGCGGCGCGATGACTCGACAAGCGGAGCGCTGCCGCGCCTGGTACGGATCGTGCGTGCTGCGAGCGACAGCCAAGGAGAAGTACGCAGCGATGAACCCAGACAAGCCAGCCTCGGAGAGCACGGAGCAGAGCACCGAAGAGCAGCGCCAGCGGCTTTTGCTCATTCATCATTGTCACGCCGTCCGCCAGATCGCGCGGTGTCACGGCGTGGCGCTCGCGGACGTGGATGACGTGCTTCAGCGCGTGTTACTTACGGTACTCGGCAAAGTCGGGCGGATTCGCCCGGGTTCGGAGCGCGCCTTCGTGGTGGCAGTGGCCCGCTACGAAGCGGCCCACATGCGGCGGACCTACTATCGTCGTTCCGAGCTGAACGAAGACTCGATCCCGCCCCGCTCCTCCGGACAGCCTCGGCTGGATGACTGGCTGCATCGTCGGGTGATGTTGAGCCGGGTCAACGCGGTACTTGCGGAGATGGATCCCAAGTTTTGCGAAGTGTTGGTCCAAAGCACCATCGATGGCTGGTCGTGCGAACGCATTGCCCGGCACGCCGGGCTCCCCGTCGGGACCGTGAAGACTCGGCTCAGGAGCGCGCGCCGCGAACTCAAGCGTCGCATGCAGTCGAGCGGCGTAGACGGCCCTCCGAGCGATAGCGCTCGGGCCTGAGCTCAGTCACGGCGCGAGCGCACTCGCTGAAGGGCTCGGCGAACGGCCCTCAGGGCGTGGCGGCCTTGTTCTCGAGCGTAATCCCCTCGAGCAGGACCTTCATTTGCGTCTGGAGTTCGGCGATCTCTTCGGACAGGGCTACCAAGCGGCCCGAGAGCTTTCCGAGGTCCGCCTCGAGCTTGGCCAATTTTTGCGCCAACTCGTTGCGCAGCGGCTCGTTGCCGGGCGTCCTGCGCAGGACGTTGAGGTTGGCTCTGACTCGATCCTGATCGCGGCTCAGCTGATCGTGCTGCATCCGGACGCGCTCGTCTTCCTTCCGCTTCTCGCTCACCTGGCTTTGCAGCTCGAGCAACTGCTTCAGCGACTTGGCGATGGCGGGTGGGGCTTTCCCGCCCGCCAGGTACACGCGGAACAGCTCCATGGTTTCCGTGGAGTCGAAAGCGAGGTTGCGCTCGACTCGTTGTACCAGCTCGACGTCGATTTTCGCCTCGCCTTTCGCGGGAACGCTCAGCGGTATCACGAATGCCTCTGGAGTTTCGACCGTGCCCTCGGGTTTCTCTCGCAAACTCCAGCCGGGGCGCTTGGGGGTGCGGATGAAAGCGCGTTGCGCTTCGGCGTGCTTGTTCTTGACCTCGTAGGTGGTGCTCTCGACTCGCTGCATTTCACTCACGATCAGGCCGTCGACGATCCGGAGCAGCGCCACGCCTTCTTCGCGCGACCCGCCGTGGCTGTCGAGTAGAACGTTGCCGTCTACCGCGAAGGTGAGAAATGACGTGCGCCCGCTCTGCATGCGTTCGACGAAACCTTCGCCCACGAACGTACCTTCGGAGTAGACAGTGATCGGGCCGCTCTCGAGCGTGAAGCCTGTTGCGTTCTGGAACTTCACGGCGCGATAGGGATGAATTTCGCGCAGCGAATCGGACAGCTCTGGTCTGAAGTACACGACCTCTTCGCCCGAGATCCGCTGATTGACGATGCTGACGAGGGTCGAAGAGCGATCGGGGACGGTGACCGGGTCTTGTAGGTCGTACCGAAACAAAACACCGACGCTCGCGGCCTGGGCTTCGCTGCCCTGCGACTGCATCTGATCCATCGACGGTGGCGGCGGCGCGACGCTCGTGGCGGGCTTGGATGCGGGCATGGGCCTCGGCGCCATGGGTGGGGGGGGGCGGGGCGCCACCGGCCGCCGCACCCACGCCGAACCCGCTCGCCCGCTGCCTTTCGACCTTCTTCTCGGCGTAGTAGTCTGCGTCGGCGGCTTCGGCTTCGGCTTCCTCCGAGGCTTCCATAGCGGGGGCCTCTTCCGCCTTCGTCTCTTCGTCGTAACCGGGCGCTTCGGACGGAGGGGGCGCCACGGCGACCGGGGCACGCTCGGGGGTGAGGTCGACGCGCTCGGTGTACTGCGGCGAGTGCAGATCGTAGCGGAACGAGATCGGTGCGCCGGATACCAAGCTCAAGCGTACGTCACGCCAGCTTTCGCCGGACACGTTGTCGACCACCGCCCAACCCTGGAGCAGCGGTTTTTGATCCTTGCCCATGACCAGCCGATACGCCGGCTTCCAGCGCGGCATTTCGACGATGTAGCTCACCAGGAGCTTGTGCGGTACGTCGCCGGCGAGCCGAATTCCCACAGAAATCGGCTTCCACCCGCCCTCGCCCAGTGAAACGTCCAGGCTGCGCTCGAGCCCAATGCTGAGCGTCTTGTCGTAGAGGGAAATGGACGAGATTTGCCGTACCGGGTAGACGATGATTTGATCGTCGCTGGTTTTCAGCGAAACCCGCCAGTCCGCCTTTACTTCTTTTCCGCTGCCGGTTTCGAGGTTCTCGATGCCGACGACGCGGCCCTCGACGGTACCGAGCTGCCCGCTGATTTCGACGTGAGCTCCACGAAATACCCGCAGCACCTCGAGCACGCCGCCGGCGTTGCGAACCTGTTCAGGCAGTTCGTTCAAGATGCGATCCGCGTTCTGTTCGAGCGGCAGCGAGACGCTCACCGCCCGCCCGGTGCCCGCGTCGATCACCGTGAGCGATTTCAAGAGATCGTTGATCTGCGTCGGGTGAATCTGCAGCATGAGCAGGTTCCCATCGACGCTGCCCGCTCGTTCGAAGTAGCCGACGCCGTTCTGGTACAGCACGACGCGCGTGACCGGCAGTTCGGCGGCACCGGCGAACGGCGCCGACGCAGAGTGTTGCGAGCAGCCAGCGAGTAGCGGACCCAAGCTGAGCGGCAGCGCCAGGCTGCACACGAGGAGACCAGCGCCTAGCACACCGCGATCCGAACGAACCCTCATGCGACACCTTATCGCTCATCGGCGCCGCAGGCGTCACCCGAAAAATCTCGCGAGGTAGTTCGGGTTCTGTTGGTCAACCGTGATCGTCGCTAGCGCCGGTTCGGACGCTGAGACCAGGGAGGGCACCCCGCGCCTCGAGCGCCGCGCTCACGGCTGCTCGAGCGCCCGAACCATCGGCGGTCGAACGCTGCGAGGCTCAGCGTGTGAGCCAACTGCCCACAGCGGGTGGCACGAGAAGAAATCGCCATCCTACGCTGCCAATTCCGCAACCAGGAGGTAGCAGATGTATGCTGCGAGGAGATCCGCCAAGCTGTGATAAACTGTGCCGGTCTTCAAGGGTCCGGCGCGCTGGTGTGCTGGGCAGGCGGTGTTTCCCTGTTGTCCAATCGCATTCGGGCGAGCTTCGGTTTCATAGATCTTGCCGGGTACACCGCCCTGACCGAGGTCCAGGGCGACGAAGACGCCGCCGATGTCGCCATCGGATTTGCGAAGTTGACTCGCGCCGCGCTCGGGCCTGGGGACCGTTTGGTCAAGTCCATCGGGGATGCGGTCCTGGTGACCTCTCCAGATCCCGCGAGCGGCGTCGATCTGGTCGAGCGTGTGCTGATCGCGGCCGCGCGTGATATCCGGCTGCCGGCCCTGCGCGCGGGTCTGCACCACGGCGAAGCCGTCGAGCGCCAGGGAGACGTGTTCGGGGCGGCGGTCAACCTCGCAGCTCGCGTCGCGGCGGAGGCCCACGCGGGTGAGGTGCTTGGGACAGAACCCATCGCCGACGCCGCACGTGCCGCGGGCATCCCAGTGGCCCCGCTGGGCAACGTGGTGCTGAAGAACGTGCGCCAGTCAGTGCCGCTGTTTTCGCTCGCGCTCGTGGTGGGGGCGACGGACACCCCGGTCGATCCCGTCTGTCGCCAGCCCGTCGATAGGCGAGGGGCGTCCGGGACGCTCCGCTACCGCGGGATGGAGTTCTGGTTTTGCTCGCTGACGTGCGCCGCCGCATTCGCCAGCAACCCTGGTTGGCATGCAGCCGAGAGCTTGCGCCCCCGGTCACTGGCGCCCAGAGACGGCAAGGGTTCTGCGTAGCTCGACGTCGGCAGGTAAAGGCCGTGAACGAACGGGCGGGCGTCTCGCGGTCCGACCACCGGCGTGCGTTCAGCTCGCGAACGTGGCGCCGGCATCGATCTCGGCGCCCATGGCCGCGTCGAGGTCTGTATGATAGCGTCCGACAGTGCCGCACCCACGCGTACTTCGGATCTTCAGGACCTTTGCCGTTGCCGCCGCCGGTACGTTCTTGGTGGCGACCGCGTGCAACTCGCCGGAGTTCGAGTTCTCGCCAGGTGACGCTGGTTCGACGGGGGGCGCGAGTGTCACGTCGACAGCGACGCTGGCGGTGACCGGTAGCGGAGGCGTCGCGGGCCAAAGCAACCTGCCTGCGTATTGCGACGACGGTATCATCGATGGCACCGAGAGCGACCGAGACTGCGGTGGCGAGTGCGCTCCTTGCCGTGTTGGCGAGCATTGCAAGGTCCACGCTGACTGCGAGAATGGTGAGTGCACCAGCGGCCGTTGTCAGGACGCGTCGTGTGACGACGACGTGAAGAATGGCGACGAGTCGGATATCGACTGTGGCGGCGAAGACTGCATGCCGTGCGCGCCTCCTCGGGCGTGTCGCACCGACGCCGATTGCTCCAGCAAGCATTGTGATGGCGGCCTCTGTCAAGCGGTGACGTGCAGCGACCATATCCAGAACGGGCGCGAGACGGACGTCGATTGTGGCGGCTCCGACTGCCCCGGCTGCGACGTGGGGGAGCTGTGCGACGACCGCTCCGACTGCGCGGCTCCCGAACGCGCGTCGAGCGAGAGTGTGACTTGTTCAGACGCCGGCACGTGTCAGCTCGTGTGTGGTGCCGGGACGGAGGATTGCAACCAAAGCGCCGCCGATGGTTGCGAGACCACGCTCGCAACCGATCTCGATCACTGCGGCGCTTGCGACACTCCGTGCGATCTCGACAACGCCGAAGCGCAATGCTTGGGTGGACGCTGCCAAATCTCGGCGTGCGCCGAGGGCTTTCAGAATTGCAACACCGAAGTCTCGGACGGGTGCGAGATCGATATTACGGAGAACACCGACCACTGCGGAGCGTGCAACGCAGCTTGTTCGGAGCACCACGGGTCGTCGCTGTGCGAAGCTGGCGTTTGTCGAATCACGTGCGACGAAGACTTCGAGAATTGCAACCAAGACCTGATCGACGGCTGTGAAAGCAACCTGGACCGCGACGTGCAGAACTGCCAGAGCTGCGAGCAGAGCTGCGAGGCGAGTTCGGTCGAGCTGACGGCTTTTTGCGACGGCGCCGGCGAAGGTTGCGGAGAGAGCGAGTGCGCTGAGGGTCTCGGCGACTGTGACGGAGACGGCGAGTGCACCGATGATCTGGGCGCGATCATGGATTGCGGCCGCTGCGGCAACGAATGTCACGTTCCGCACGGCACGCCGACCTGTGAGGCCGGTGCGTGCGCAGTCGCGGAGTGCGACGAAGGTTCGGGGCGCGAGTGGGCCGACTGCGACGGCGAGCCAAGAAACGGCTGCGAACGCGAGCTCCAGAGCGATCGCGGCTTCTGCGGTGCCTGCGATAACGACTGTACGGCGCTGCTCGACGCCGATCTGCACGCGACCGACGTGGGCTGCGCCAGCGGCGGCTGCGTGATCACGAGCTGTGCACTCGGCTGGGCCGATTGCGACGGCGACTTCGAGAACGGCTGCGAGGTCGACACCACGACCGACGCGGCTCAGTGCGGTGGTTGCGCCGGCCGGGGCGGCGTCGATTGTGACGCCGAGTACGCCAACGGAACCGGCGCCTGTGTCGAGTCGAAGTGCGAATTCGCCAGGTGCGATCCGGAGTTCGGGGACTGCAATGTCGACGCCGGCGCGGGTCGGGCCGGCGACGGCTGTGAGACCTCGATCAGCTTCAACGACGACCACTGTGGCGGCTGCGGCTTCGCCTGCAAAACGGGGGAGGGTACCACCGGCAACAACTGCGGGGGCGACGGCGCTACCTGTCAACCACGTTGCGCCGACGGCTTCGGCGACTGCAACGAGGACCCCCGCGACGGCTGCGAGACGAACACGCAAAGCAGTGACGACCACTGTGGCGGCTGCGGGACCCAGTGCGAAGACGTAAACGCCGACAACGAATGCGTCGACGGTGTCTGCGTTCCCGAGTGCGACACCGGTTTCGAGAGTTGCGATGATGACCCCCGCGATGGCTGCGAGCAGAGCACACGCACCGTCCAGCACTGTGGTGGGTGCCGCGAAAGCTGCAGTTCCGAGGGTGACGGCACGCCTGCGTGTTCGGCAGGCGAGTGCACCGTGGTCTGTGAGGGGGCATTCGACGACTGCAACGACGAGGACGCTGAGCGCGATGGTTGCGAGACGAACACCGAGACCAGTCCTGCGCACTGCGGTGGCTGCAACCAAGCATGCGGGGACGCACACGTGGACGAGCTTTCATGTTCGAATGGCAGCTGCACGCCCAGCTGCGAAGACGACTGGTGCGTCGACGATCCGCGGCGGGGCTGCACCGCCGCGGTGGGCACGCCCCAGAACTGCTCGGAGTGCGGCGACAGGTGCGCCGCGCCCACGCCGTTTTGCGCCGAAGACGGCGGTTTCCACTGTGATTCGCTGGACGTCGTCGTGGTCAACTCCACGACCGGTGACGAGGGAGCTTTCAACAACACGTCCACGGTGCTGAGCTTCGATCACGAGCTCGAAGGTGAGCCTGGCGACTACCGCATGGTGCTGATCGCGGTGCACTCGTACTTTCAACAGCCCTTCCTGGTGAGCTACAACGACCTGCCGCTGGCCGCGCCCGTCCGGTCTTCACTGGTGGGCTCCGACACCTGGGTCGGTATCTACGCGCTGCTCGACGACGAGCTGCCGGCACCTGGCACACGTAACGTGACGGTGCAGTTCGAGCCGGCCAATTCGTGGGGCTGGGGCCAGGTCAACGTCGTCGAGTTCGCTGGGGTGGATCAGAACACGCCCATCCACACCTCGAACCCCACGAGCAACCAGAGCGACTGCAACGCTTCGAACCCGAGAACCTCCGGCGTCAGCTTCAGCGACCTGCCAGGTTCGTTCGTCTACGCCGTCGTCGGGGCCAACCACGCCACCGCCGGCAGCCTCGTCGCTGGTGGCTTCACCACCACCTACTCGGCGGCGACCGCTGCCCTCTCCGGCGATCAAAGGGGCTTCATGGCCGCTGCCCTGAGCGGCCCCCAAACCATGGGTACCACCGCCTCCTGGAATCTTACCGGCTGTTACCGTTCCGCCAGTGTCGCCGTCGGCATCCAGCGCGCCGAGTCACTCGCGGAGTGAGCGGGCGAAGCGCCGCGAAAGAACACCAGAAGCGCGCCAACGACCACGATTTCTTCCGGTCGTCCGCAGGGCGCTTGGGCGTTGGAAAGCCGTCGTCTCTCCATGCGAACGAGAAGTTCATGCGCATCCAGTTGTACGAGGGGTGATGAGCAGGACAACTCGTATGACGTCAGGACGGAGATGTGACGAATCATCAGTGGTGCCTTGGCGGTTCTGAAGCGCTTCGGGTCCCGTCAGGCTGTCAGTGATGCGCGGGACGCGAGCGCGCCGGCCCTGGACTCAGCCGCTCTGCCACAGGGTATACAGATAGATCATGGGGGTGACCGTGAGGAGGGCGTCGATGCGGTCGAGGATGCCGCCGTGGCCGGGGATCAGACGGCCTGAGTCTTTGACACCCGTGGAGCGCTTCAGGAGCGACTCCATCAAGTCGCCGAGCTGCCCCACCGCGCCGCCAGCGGCACCGAGCAGCGCCAGGTGCCAGAGTGGCCAACGCTGGAGCAGCGTGAGCCCGAGGATGACGGCGCTGAGACACGCGAACACGCACGAACCTACCAGACCAGCGCGGGTCTTTTTCGGGCTGATCACTTGGTGGAGTTTGGTCTTGCCCAGGTACTTCCCGAAGAAGAAGCCTCCGGTGTCTCCCATCCAACCGATCAGCAGGCACAAAAGCACGAGGGCGGGGCCATGTTCGGTGTGGTCACGGCGCAGCAGGGCGAGGGTGCACAGCAGTGCGCCGATGTAAAACGGCGCTGCGATGTTGGTGAACAAGCGCAGCGCTGCCTTCTCGACCGTTTCGAAGCGCCAGATGGTGGTGAACCCCATCAGGATTGGCACCGCGAGCACAGTCGTGATCAAAAGCTTCGAATCGTCGACGCCGAAGTAGACGCCGAGCGACAAAAGCAGGGTACCGATCACACCCAAGGCCTGCGCCGCGCGATCGCCGGCGTGCGTCATGGCAAACAGCTCTTGGCTCGCGAGCGCGGTGGCCGCGAGCACCAGGGTGTACCAGCCCCACGCCGGGCCCAAGAACAACAAGCTCAGGATGACGGGTGCCGCCACGGCGGCGGTCATCACGCGAACAGCTAGGTTGCTCTTTTTCACCACGTGTTTCGGTACCAGTCCGGCTAGCCATTGCACAAGGCTGATGAACGAACAAATGCGATGTTTTGCCGCGCCCCTCGAGGGCGTAGGCCCGTTCGCGACGAGACCAGGACGCTGTAGTTGGCTCGGTTGGACTTGCCAGACGGCGCGCGGGCCGGTACATCCGCTGCTTCTGAGCATCCGAGCGCGCATCCAAGAGTTTTTGAAGCGGCGAACCTGGGTGGTTACCGGGGTGGCGCTGACGGGGGCCGTGGTCCACCTTCAGGGGGCGGCCCCGGGCGAACTCAGCGACGAGGGTCTTGCCAATATGCTGGGTGAGGCGGCGGGCGTACAGGTCCTGCCCGGCCGCATCGTGTGGGAGCCGAGCGGCGGCTTCTGGAGCGACACGTTCTACGGCAGACGCTTGCTGTTCCTGGGGGGAGCTTCGCCCAGCGATCCCAAGGACGTGCACCGAGCGCTGGTGCGGGTGACGTGGAGCGGCAAGCCGATCGGGGTGCGGGGCGTGCACAACCTGACCAACACCCCCAAGGCCGACGACGTGGGGTTGGTCGAGAGCGGTAACCGATTTGCGTTCGCGACCGTCGCATTCGACCGGATTCAAAGCGTCAGCGTGCTCGAGCCCGCGGGCATTCGAGCGAGTGACCGCCCTCCGGGGCTGTGGGACCGGGTGATGCTCGCCATCAGCTCGTGGCAAGAGACAGGCAGTCTCGCTGGAGTCGGGCGCGCCGACATCACGCTGAAGGTGCCGGCGCGGCGCGCCGAAGTCGCCCTCGACGCCGAGAAGCTCACGGTGCGCATCACCGGCAGCGAGGAGCAACTGAGCTACGACCTCGAGAGCCGCAAGTTGAAGCAGTCGGGTATCACCCCCGGTTACGAGGCTCGCGCCCAGTCGCAGATTCACCGCGAGAAACCCGCTCTGTTCTGGGCCGTCGACACGGTGCGCGCCGAGGTTGGCCCCGCACCGATCGCCTGGCTCGAAAATCAGGTGTTCGGAGCACGCGACACGGTGCGCCAGCTCAGCTATCGCCTGCTGTCGTCGTCGTCGCCGGAGGCCCAGCTCAAAGAGCGTGTGCAGGTGGCCCCGCCGGTGCTCGACGCCAGCAAGCTCGGCAGCGAAACCTGGCCGCCCTTGGCGATCCCTTCGCTGTGGAAGGAGCCGCGCGAGGGAGAAGGACACTGGGTTCCCATTCGCCATCCCTTCCTGCGCAAGCTCGAGGGGACCGAGCCCGGGTCGAAGGTACCTCCCTACTTTTATCAGACCTTCATACGCCCGGATCCGAAGCGCCCCTATTCGGAGGTGCTGCTGATCGCGATGGATATGCGGCAACTGGAGCTGCGCATGCAGGCCGGCTTCGAAGATCCTCAGCCGACCGCCGGACCCCCGGGCGACGGACGCTTGCCGACCGACCCGGCCGTGTACAAACGCGTCGTGGCGACGTTCAACGGGGCCTTCAAGACCACGCACGGGGAATACGGCATGATGGTCGATCGCCGCGTGCTTCTTCCGCCGGTCGCGGGCGGCGCCACCGTGGTGGTGGACGACGAGGGGAACACCGGTCTCGGCAGCTGGCCTCGCGTCGCCGAGATCCCCAAGAACCTGGTGGCGTTTCGGCAGAACCTCGATCCGCTGATCGAGGACGGCGTCCCGAACCCGACCGGGCGCTACATTTGGGGTTGGCAACTGCAGGGGCAGAGCGTGATGACGCACCGTACCGCGCTGTGCGTGACGCCCACGGGCCACCTCTATTATGCCTTTGGCGAAGAGGTCGACGGCCCCACGCTTGGGCGCGCCCTGAAGCAAGCGGGCTGCGCCTACGGGGTGCACCTCGACATGAACCCTGGCCACTGCGGCTTCGTGTTCACGGAGGTTCACGATTTGCAGCGCGGTCAGTTCACGCTCAAGCTGGCCGACGCGGCCATGAAGGTGCCTCCCGATCGCTACGCGCGCTGGTCGGCGAAGGACTTCTTCTACGTCATGGTGCGTGACCCCAAGCCGGCAGAGGGGAAGGACATCGAGTGGAAGGCCGACGCGGGCACACAGCCCGCCCCTGCGTGGCTCCCCGGGATTTTTCAGGGGACCGCACGCGCGGGCAATCTCGAGGTGGAGCTTCTGGTCTTCGAAGCGGATCGCGTCGACTTTCGCGTGCGAGCGGGCAAGAACGACCCCAGTCCCTTGGGTGCCCCGCCGAAGAAGCTCGAGCTCTCGGGCAATGACACGGGTCGTGTGCTGGCCGCGCTCGGCCTGGGTCATGCCACGGGATCGAGTGGCTACGGCATTGCCTTTGGACAGGCGGTCTCGTTGCCGCTGCAGGATACCTACGCGACCCTGGTCCTGCCCGCGGCCGGAGCACCACGCCTGCATCGACCCGGCAAATTGCCGCCCCTTCAGCCTGACGAAGAGGCGGTGCAGTTGCCCCTGCTCGCGGCCGATGGAAACGTCACCGCCTATGCCAGAGCGCCCGGCGCGCTGCGCGAACGCGGCGCGCTTTGCGTGACCGCGCACGGGCGAGTGATCGTGGCTCGCGGCACGCACGATAGCAGCGACCTGGTGACCAGTACGCTGCTGAAGCTCGGCTGCAGCGACGTGGTCGAGCTCGACCGCGGCTCGCATCATCCGCCGTTCATTCACCGCTCTGGTACCGAGACGCCGCCGGTGGGCGGCTACGAAACCACCACGCTGTACGCGCTGGGCGGCACGATGAAGACCACGGCGTATCGCTGGAAGCACGAGCAGGCAGTGCCATCGACCAAGCCCACTGGTTTCGACATGTCGCTCGAGACCTGGAAAGAGATCGAGCGCAAGAAGCGCGAGCGTCAGGCCGTAGCCGAGAACGAGGCCGCGGCTAGCCCTTGACGCACACGACCTGTTTCAAGGTGTGAATCACTTCGACGAGGTCGGTCTGCGCCTCCATCACGGCGTCGATGGACTTGTATGCGCCGGGGGTTTCGTCGATCACGTCCCGATCTTTGCGGCACTCGACGCCTTCGGTGGCGAGCCGATGATCCTTTAGCGTGAAGCGCTGACGAGCCTCACTGCGAGACATGGCGCGGCCGGCCCCATGGCTCGAGCTGCAGAAGCTTTCTGGGTTTCCGCGACCGCGCACGATGTACGAGCGCGTCCCCATACTACCCGGAATGATGCCCAGTTCGCCCGGCCCCGCGCGCACTGCGCCTTTGCGAGTCACGTACAGGTCCTCGCCATAGTGCAGCTCTTTCTGGACGTGGTTGTGGTGACAGTTGACAGCGACGTCGGTCACCTTGAACTTCGGAAGCTGTTTGGTGTGCTTCATCGCGCTCAGGGTAGCCTGCATCATCAGCTCGCGATTCATGGCCGCGTAGCGCTGCGCCCAGTCGACGGCCTCGATATAATCGGCGAAATGCGGGTTGCCTTCTTCGAAGTAGGAGAGGTTCCAATCTGGTAGCCGGCGGTCCTGACGCTCCATGTCCCGGCGTGCGAGTTCGATGAAGTAGCTGCCAATCGAATTGCCCACCCCGCGTGAGCCGCTGTGCAGCATCACCCAGACGTGATCGGTTTCGTCGACGCAGACCTCGATGAAATGGTTGCCGGTGCCGAGTGTGCCCAGGTGCACGCGGTGGTTGCTGCGGGTGACTTTGGGGTGCTTGGCAGAGATGCGTTCGAAGCCCGGCGCGAGCTCGCCCCAGGCGTCGTCCACCGTCTCGGGCGGCTCGCCCCAGGCGCCGCGGTCGCGGCCGCGTTCGCTCCGCCCATGCGGGACGGCCTTCTCGATGGCCGCTCGGATCTTCGCGAGGTTGTCGGGCAAGCGTTTGGCCTCGATGGTGGTCTCTACCGCCATCATCCCGCAGCCGATGTCGACTCCCACCGCAGCCGGAATGATCGCGTGTCGCGTCGGGATCACGCTGCCCACCGTGGCGCCGATGCCGTAGTGCACATCGGGCATGACCGCGACCCACGGATGGACGATGGGAAGCGCGGCGATGTTCTCGAGCTGGCGGCGCGCCACCTCTTCGACTGGAACCCCTCGCGTCCACATTTTGATGGGCACGCTGCCTTCGGCTTCGATGGACGAGTGGTTGGAGATCATGGGCGTTGCGGCCTACGTTCGGGAAAGTCTGAGGGCGAGCTCGGCGACGTGCGGATCGTCCGCGTCCATCTCGCGGAGCGCTTCGGCCAAGCGTAGCACGTACTCGCGATTATCACCGCTAGGGCCGCGGCTCTGCCTGACTTGCGCCGCGATGAAGTCCACGGACGCTGGCCCCAAGTAATCGGGGTTCTCGGGCCCCGCAATGTAGACCAAGGCCTCGATCGACGGTGTGGTGTGCACCGTGGTGACGTGGCGCTCGTAGCCCTGCTGTTCGCGCGTGTCCAGCTTGGCCAGCACTTCGTCTCGGGCGCTCGACGCCACGCGATACGCGGTACCCCAGCAGCGTGCGCCGTGCTCGGGGACGAGCGTGACCACCCGGCCCGGGGCCCCTGGCACGCCGCGATGATCCGTCGACCCCTGCCAGAACCGCCGTGTAAAACCCAGAACGTATCCGTGTACGCGCTCTTCGTAGGGAAAGTCAGGGCGCCAGAGCAGCGAGCCGTACCCGAACAACCACAGCGGATCAGGCGAGCGAGGGGGCATTAGCTCACGATGCGACGCCGCGGCACCGTTACTTCGGGTTCGATGCGCGCGATCTTCTTCGTCAACTGATCCCGGTACCTGACCTGCAGGGCCAGGCGCTGCTGATCCTCGTGATAGAAGTGGCGTACTTCGCGCAGCAAGCCTTCCTGCTTCGCCGCCAGCGCGGCTTCGCTGTCGTCGTCGATGCTCCATTTGCCGACGTCGTCGGGCAGGGCTTCGAGCGTACCGAAGCGCTCCGCTTTCGCCCCGGGCACGGCGTTCATGACGAAAAATAGGTAGACCACTACCCCGATCAGCGCCACCACCACCATCAACACGAAGGCCATGAGTCAGTGCAAGAAATCGATGCTGCGTCCGAGCGCGTCTTTCACCAGGTCGGGGACTGATGCCGGCGGGTAACCGCGCCAGAAGATCGACCATTCCCCGTCGCGGTGGAAACCATCACAGACCGTTTGATACCATGAAAGGATGGGATTGCTGGAGCGCGATCTCCAGTACAGGCGTGGCTCTTCGCGGTGCATGGCGCGCCACAGATCTTGACCGATACCTTCGCCTTGCGCGAGGGGGTCGACGGCGAATTTGGTCAGGAAAGCCCCCTGATGCCCTGGTTGTAAGATCGCGGCGCCGCGATAGCCCTCTTCGAGGTAAATGGCCGTGGGCTCGGTGTCGAAGAACCCCGGCACTAGCGGGCGCTTGAAGCTCGACTCGAGCAAGAGGCCCAAGCGGTTCTGATCGAGCTCGGCGTAGCGCGTGTAGCGGTGGATGGCAGAGCCCAGTTTTACCAGGGTGCCGGCCCCCCGTACCGTGAACAACTCGTTGAGCAGCGCCAGGGGAGAGGTGACGCTCAGCGTCGTGCTGGGCAGGTTGGCATGCTCCAGCATCGTGCGAACCGAGGCCAGCAATTCGACATCCGCTGGCGCGAGCAGTCCGGAGGCGGTGAGTGGGTCGTGATCGGTGCGCAGATTGACGACGGAGATGCCGTTGGCGTGTGCCGGCAAGAAGTGCCCGGAGCCGAGCTCGACGCGCTGTACGTCGTGAGGCCCCAAGCCGCCCTGTCGGCGCAAAAGCACGATCTTGCGTGTGCCGAGTTGTTGCGCGAGCGAACCTATGCGAACGAAAGGGTCGCCGACGTTGACCTTCACCAGCGGGACTTCCCGGCGCCGCAGCGCGGTCATTAGCGCTTGTCCGAGGCCCGGCTGGTCCAGCTGGAAGTGTGCCGGGGTGAGCGCGCGGCGCATCAGGCTGAATGCCATGGTTTCGGCCGCCTCTTCCGATTCTCCTGGAGACCACGTGCCGAGCACGATGGCGACTCCCAGATCGAGGTCGGCCAGGAAGCGCAACTGTTCGACCACGGAGCCTCTCAAAGACGAGAGCGCGGCTTCTCCCACGACCACGATGGCGAAGCTCTCTTTCGGCAATTTGCGAAAAAGGCTGAGGTAGAGCTCAGCCTCCGAACGCCGCCCGACACTTTCGAGGAATGTCAGCACGGTCTCTGCGGTAGCGGAGAGCTGCGGAGGATAAGAGTCAGGCACGGGAGTTTTCTTCGTGAAGCAGGCTGTGCGTGAGCTCGACGACCGACGCGGTGCTCGCGTGAGGCTCGAGGTTTCGAATGTACCAGACGACACGGTAGGTGAGCGCCGCGCCGGTTTCGAGTTTGCGGTAAGGGCCTTGCTGCTCGATTTCGACATAGCTGCCCGGCTTCACGTACAGCTCGATCTGAGCTTCACCTGGCGCGCAGGTGGCAGGCGGTTCTGCTTCGAATGTCTTAAGGAAGAGCAGCTGCGGGCTCGAGTAGGCGACGAAGCCCCGCGCCGCATCCGCCCCCAGTTTGGCTTCTACGTGCTGCTCGGCGTGATCCATCCAGGTCCACTCCGAGGCGTCCAACGTCGTCCGCGGCGACGGCAAGCCGCCCAGGGCGCGGGTGTCCCGCCCCGCGAAGAAGCTGCGCCCAGCTGCCGCGACACGCGAAATCTCCCAGCCGGCCAGGGACACTGCGGGGCCGTGGTTCCGCACCACGTACTCCACGATCACCGCGCCGCGTTCCAGGTCGGGTCGGAAGCGCTTCGTCACGCCGACCATCGACCCCGCGAGCTCGAACAGCGGACTGTCCAGCGTCAAGCAGCGAGCCGCGTCGTCGAGCCGTGCGCTGTAGCGCGCTCGGTCGACCATGGGGTTCGGCGGCCAACCCCAGGCGCTCTGCGGACTCGTCCAGAAGGTCGAGCCGCCGTTGGTCCACTCCCCCAGGTCGTCGAGCGGGCACAGCACGTTAGCCCCCCGGGCGCTGAACTCGGTAATGCGACCGCCGACGCTGGGATCGACGCGAAGGCAGGTGGTCCCGAATTCGAGGCTGAACTCGCTGGTGTTCGCGGCTGGAGCGGTCCACATGTCGCGCCGAATCTAGAGTTCGCCGGGGGGCTAAGCAACGTTTTCCTCGTGGCAGCTGCAAGCTGCGCCCGATACCTCGCAGCGCGCCGGTGACAGCGCCGGGTCCCGCGGCCCGCGGAGGTGCGCCAGCCTGTGTCCACGTGTTTCAGCGTCGGACAGCGCTACCCGACGTGTGCTCGGCGCGGCGGAGTCGACGCGGCCTTGACCCTGACGGCAGAGTGCGGGGTGGTCAGCAACACTCCGCCGCTCAGCGGCGGGATTCTACAGCTGAGAATCCGCTGTGCGTGCGGCCACACATGGAAGAACGGTCGTTAGACAGCAAGCGGTGCCTGCGCGGCGCTGTGCTCTCGAACGACACACCAGCCGTGCGTCCACGTGTACGGCTCTCGTGTAGGCGCGACGCCGTACGCGTCTGCGAGCGTGGTGCAGAACCACACCAAAGCGCGGTGCCACCAGCACTTTCCCTTGCGAGACCCATTCATGTCGAGACACATTGAGCGTGAAAGAATGTGTCAATCGTGAACACGAAATACGGGGTGCTCGGGTTCGGATGTTTGGTCGCTGCGCTGGTTGGCTGCGGTGGCTCCGGTGGTTCGAACGCCAGCGATGGCGACGACGGCGGCAACGGTAACGGCAGCGGAGGGACCCTTCCGGTGACCTCCGACGGCAGCGGCGGCGTGAGCTCGTCGGTGACGGGGACCGGCGGTGCCAGCACCGGTGGCCTCTTCGGACCTTCCAACAACGCCACGAGCAACACCAGCTCCGGCGGCACCGGCATCAATCCGGAACCTCCGGAGGCTTGTACGCCCGCAGCCGACGATTCGGGTTGCGTGGGCGCGACCTTCGAGGGCGAGTCCATCCCGCTCGACATCTACGTGATGTTCGACCTTTCCTGCTCGATGAGCTGCAACGTCGATCATTCGGGGTGTTGCCGCGAGAGCCGCGACCCCGACCCGCTAGAAGAGTGGCGTATCCAGCCGGTGCGCGAGGCCATGCGCACCTTCTTGCGCGATCCCATGAGCGCCGGCATCAGCGTGGGCTTGGGATTCTTCGGTGATCACGACGTCAACAACAACGAAGACCCGCAGGTTTGCACGGTCGAGGCACACTCGGACGCTGCTGTGCCCATCAAGAAGTTGCCTGGAGCGGCGGACGAGTTGATCGCCGAACTCGACGCCGGCGAGCCTCAAGGAGGGACGCCGACTCACCTCGCCATCGATGGGGCCTGCTCCTATGCGACAGGCTGGAGGACCGAACACCCAGGCCGCAAGGTAGTCGTGTTGCTCGTTACCGACGGCATCCCGGAACATTCGTGCGATGCGGACATTCGCAAAGCGACGAGCGCCGCCGAAGGCTGCTACGACAGTGGTGACGGCTTGCAAACGTACGTGCTCGGTGTCGTCGCGAACAACCACAACTCGCTCGACCAGCTCAACGACATCGCCGAGGCAGGTGGTACGGAGCGAGCCTACCTGACCGATACGGACGACGTAGCGGGGTCCGTGCTCGAGGCGCTGAACGCGATCCGCGCCGACGCGGTGATCCCCTGCGACCTGAACATCCCGCCGCCCCCGGACGGTGAGACGCTGAACCCTGCGAAGGTCAACTTGGGCGTATGCGACGCTGCGGGAGACGTGGTAGTCACCCCCTACGTCGGGAGCCAGGGCGATTGCGACGGACCCGGCTGGTACTACGACGATCCGAATAGCCCGGAGACAATCCATCTGTGCGAAGTCACGTGCGACACCGTGAGCATCGCTGGCTCGTCCCTGTTCTTCAGCGTGGGCTGCGATACCCAGATCGACGATCCCATCAAGTAACGCACGTGGTGAGCGCGTGCGCGGTGCTGGCGCCGCGCGGTGGGATATGTAAGTCTAGCGGACTTGAACCAATCACCTGACGACGTCGTGATCACCGGATCCGGCGTGTGCTGTAACCTCGGCGACGACCTCGCGCTCATTCGAGAGCGCCTCCGCAGCGGATCGGGGGGACCTTTCGGCCTCTACGAACCCGCACAGCGTTTGGGCGGGCGCTGTCAGATCGTGGGTGTGTACGCCGGCGACCTCTCGGCCGACGTGCTCGAAGTCAGCAAGGCGCAACTCCGCTTCATGGGCCGGGCGTCGCGCATGGCGCTGCGCGCCGCGCGCGCGGCGATCGCTCAAGCCATATGCAGCGTGCGGGACGCCGGGGTGTTCGTGGGCAGCGGTACCGGCGACGTCGAAGCTCACGAAGAAATAGCCACCAAGCTGGCGGGTGACGCCGGGATGCGGCGCGTGTCGCCCACGGTCGTACCGCGCATCATGGCGTCGACGGTATCCGCCAACCTCGCCACCGTTCTGGAAGCGCGCGGGCCGTCGTGCACGCTCACGGCTGCTTGCGCCGGTGGCGCCTACAACATCGTCATGGGGGCGCTCTTGATTCAGGCTGGCGCGATCGAGACCGCGGTCGCAGGCGGCGTCGAGTGCGCCGATCCCCATTTCTTCGCGGGTTTCGACGCGATGGCGGCATACAACCGCCAAGACAACGAGCGGCCCGAGCGCGCCTCGCGTCCGTACGCCGCCGACCGCGCGGGGTTCGTGTTTGCCGAAGGTGCAGGCATCGTCGTGCTCGAGCGGCGTCGATCCGCCGAGCAGCGCAACGCCAAGATCCTCGCCACGTTGCGGGGTTTCGGCATGTCCTCGGACGGCACCGGCGAGATGGTGAGGCCCAACAGCGACGGGGGGCTGCGAGCGATGCAGGCGGCGCTGGCGAACGCTGGGGTCGCCCCGAGCGCCGTCGACTACGTCAACACGCACGCCACGTCCACGCCGGTCGGCGACGTGGAAGAGGTGCGCGGCCTCCGCCAGCTGTTTTCGGAGCGGCACGTCGCGTACTCGTCCACCAAGGGGTACACGGGGCACACGATCTCGGGTGCCGGTGCGATCGAGGCCATCTTCACCGCTGACATGCTCGAGCACGCGTACTTGGCGCCCTCGGCGCATGCCACGCCGCTCGAACCCGAGCTCACGGCGTACCCCCCGATCGTAACCCCCACGGACGCGCGCGCCGAGCTAGCGCTGTCGAACTCGTTCGGCTTCGGGGGCACCAATGTGGCGCTCGTGATCAGCAAAGCCTGACGGACGCGAGTGCGCAGGGCTTCACCAGCGTGTTCCCGCCGGCGCGTAGTTGTCGCGAGTGCCGACGGCGCGAAAGCCGAGGTGGATCATGTTGCGGTAGGAGGGGTTCTCTTCGGTGGCGAGGGGCAGCCCCGTCTCCGTCGTGATGCAGGTGACTCCCGCCAACCTGGCGTCCTCGATGCGGCGATGCATCAGGACCCGTTGGGCCTGGCGGCGGCGGTACGCCGGTAGCGTGACCCCGCCCGCCAAGTAGCAGCAAGCGCCCTCGATGAAGGCTAGCCCCGCGGCGACCGCGACCCCAGCCTGCGGATCCAGCGCCAGGTAGGCGCGCCAGCCCGGACGCTCCACGATCTGGCTATAGAGCTCGACCGCGGCTGCGGGCAACGCGAAGCCCTGCACCATCAGCGCTGCGAAGACACCGGCTTGGCTCGCGGTCGCCTCGACGACCTCGAAGTCCGTCGCAACGGTCGGCAGCGGGGCGCTGTCGCGCACGAGCTTGACCCAGGGGCGCCGAAACGGGAGCAGCTGCTCTGCCGCCATCAGCTGTCGGGTAGGCTCCCCCGACGCTGGCGCATCGACTTGAACCAGGAAGTGGCTGACGCCGCGATCGGCGAATATCCGCAGGCTGCTGCGGAGCTCCTCGCCGGAGATCTGGCCGTCGCCTGCGCGGAGCTCGACGCGGTTGAACATCAGCTGAGGCAGTCCCGGCGCCACGAACAAAGTGCTCCGCCCAACCTCGTGCGCTTCGACTCCGAGCCGCTGGGCGACCTCCGAGGGGGCGGCCTGATAGAGGGCCCGCGTGGAGCTGATCTCGACGTCGACGGCGTCGCGGTACGCCACGGCTTCGAAGCCGTGGGCGGTCTCGAGCAATTCCTCGTTACTCAATCGGGAGCGGGCCTGCGCGTCGTGTCCAGTCATGGTGGGTCCGTTGGTTCGCTGCGCACTGGAGCGTCGTGAATGGTGTGCTCGGCCAACGCAAGCTCGTCAAGCTTGAGGTCGAGGCCGGCGGGCCCGCTCGTGGTGATCTGCCCGCGGCCCGTGTGTCGGCTGACGCACGAGCGAGTGCGACTCGCTGGCTTCGGTCCCTGACTGGCGCGTCCGGCGCGTGGTATGAGTCTTGCTGAACGGGTCTTGCTGAACGGGTCTTGCTGAACGGGTCTTGCTGAACGGG